>JAUUYO010000256.1 GCA_030590405.1 Kangiellaceae bacterium | reverse complement strand
GGTATATCGGCTGTCTTCGGTCAGGGCATCAGTCCAGGAAATATTAAATTGTACCCGGGTATCTTGAAAGGTATCGTCAAGCACGGTTGAATTAGCATCGGTGATGAAATTGCCTTTGCCTGATGGGCGAGTAAAAGTCTGCGGGGTATTTTGCTCGATTGCGCCATTCGCCGAAGAGCCGGTCAGGCTATCAATCACCACTTTATAGGTCAAATTACTGGTGTCGCTGTAATCTTTATCAGCATCAAAAATAAACTCAGCTGCGCTGACCCGGTCGGTTTCTGAATAGGCTAGCGCCGAAGCGGAAAAATTCCATTCGGCTTCATTTTCTTGCGCCTGTGAGGCTCCGCCAATCAATGCGGTCGCCGCAATAGCAAGCTTTTCAGCTAGCTTAGAATTAGATCGAGAATTCTTTTTTGTTAGTTGCATCCGCATCCACCTCCTGCAAAACTTCTTCCGCCACTGGAGGCTTCTTTACTGAAATAAATATGATCATCGATGGCCTGATCGAGGGGGGATGAATTAATCGCCATTTCTGGTTTGGCTAATAAGTCACGGTCCCAAGGCTCAACTCCCCACTTATTCATAGCAGAGCACCCCGATAACAGAGCGATAAAAGCTCCGAGTATCAGCGGCTTTCTTATAGATTGCTTGGTCATATTTTTATCTACCTGTTTTGGTTTGCTGTATTTTTATTTATAACGTTCTGAATTTCTTGTTCATACTCACCGATTTTTTTTACAAAAAAACCTGTATGGGCTTTCACCGGCTTGCCATTACGATCAAAAATAACGCTGCTGGGCATGCCCTTGATATGAAAGTGCTTAGCTAACAGGCCCTTTGGATCATAAATGATGCTAAAGTTCGCAGGATTTTCGGCTAAAAATTCAGTCGCTAAAGGTTTTTTCTTATCGAGATTGACTGCAATAATCACCAAGTCATCCTCGGAATATTTTTTTCGAAGCTGATTCATCCAGGGAAAGGATTTACGACAGGGGACACACCAGGATGCCCAAAAATCTAAATAGACCGCTTTTCCCTGGTAGTTATTGATATCAAAAGATTGATTGATATCAAATAAGGCTGGTTCCTCTGCCTTTGCATGAGCGATTGACAGCATCGTCAATGTGAAAAGCATGAGACTACAAACAACAAGTTTCTTCATAAAGTTACCGGTATTTAGTGAATTGAGTTTTTTCAAATGATGCCCTGGCTGAGTCTGTTCCCTTTAGATATTAATACTAACGGGCGTTTCTTAAGTGAATATTAAATAACCTGAACTCGGAATAAATATTACTATCTTGAGTGATAAAAGCCTAATATCCGGCAGCTTGACCATCCTTTCTGGATTCGGACGCTCCAAAATAAACCCCTTTTTCAGCATCAAACATGATGGCCTGATAACCACCGTATCCACCGCGATCAAATTGAACTTTATGACCTTTATTCATCAGAATTCTTACGTTTTGATAGGGAATGTCTGACTCAATCGCTAGAACACCACTGTTTTGCAAAGTTTTGCCATTTGACTCGGTCGGTTCGGTAGAGCCAAAATGTTGCCACCTTGTAGCGTCACCAGCTTCTTGCAAGTTCATAGCAAAATCGATTAAATTGGTCACAATTTGCACATGGCCTTGCGGTTGCATGGCTCCGCCCATCAGCCCAAAACTAACAAATGGTTTACCCTCTTTCATAATAAAAGCCGGGATAATGGTATGAAAAGGGCGTTTTCCGGGGGCATAAACATTGGCGTGTTTGTCGTCCAGTGAAAATAACTCACCTCGATCCTGAAAGATAAAACCTAATCCCGGCACTACTACGCCTGACCCCATACCGCGATAATTACTCTGGATCAAAGATACCATATTCCCATCTTTATCTGCGGTTGTCAGGTAAATGGTATCGCCCTGGTAAAGTGCAGGATTACCAGCGTCAACTCGACTAGCTGCTTTTGGGCCGATAAGTTTATTGCGCTCTTTGGCATATTGTTTTGAGAGTAAGCCTTGCAGCGGCGAATCGTAGAATTGAAGGTCCGCGTAATATTTAGCGCGATCTTCAAACACTAACTTCTTTGCTTCCACCATAATGTGTAGCGTTTCTGGGGAAAGAAATCCCATTTCTTTGAGGTTGTAATTTTCTAAAATATTTAAGATTTGCAGCGCTGCAATGCCTTGTCCATTCGGTGGTAATTCAAAGACATCGTAACCACGGTAATTGGTTGAGAGGGGTTCTACCCAGGTGGAGTTGTGCTCGGTGAAATCTTGATAACGAAGGTAACCATGATTTTTTTTCATAAAGGCATCAATCTTCTTGGCAATTCTTCCTTTGTAAAATGCATCTCGCCCATCTTTTGCAAGGATCGATAAAGTATTCGCCAATGCGGGGTTTTTGAATACTTGTCCCTTAGCTGGGCCTTTGCCATTAATAGTAAATACCTTTTCAAAGTCACCTGCTTGTGGCACTAACCGAGGTACGCTTTTTTGCCAATAGTAGGAAATCAATTCTGTGACCGGAAAACCTTGATTAGCATAATTAATCGCTGGTTTTAAAACTTTTGACATGGGTAACTTGCCAAACTTGCCGTGCAACTCAAACCAACCATCGACTGTTCCTGGAACGGAAATGGGTAACATCCCATAAGGTGGAATGGTTTGTCGGTTAAGCGAAGCAATTTCGGATTTGAGTTTTTTTAAGGTCAGTCCTTTAGGCGAGCGGCCACTGGCATTTAAACCGTAAAGTTTTTGACTCTTTGCATCCCAAACAATAGCAAAAAGGTCGCCGCCAATACCATTGCCAGTGGGTTCCATTAATCCAAGCGCAGCGTTAGCAGCAATTGCGGCATCAACCGCGCTGCCGCCTTGTTTGAGAATGTCTAAACCGACCTGGGTGGCGAGTGGTTGGCTAGTGGCCACCATGCCATTGGTTGCGATGATTTCAGAGCGGGTGGCGAAATTTTTTCCGGTAATGCGATCGGGAGCGGCTTGGATAACAAAGGTCAACAGCAGGAAGGTTAAAATGAATATTAGTTTCATGTTATGCCTCTTAGTCTACAAAATTAGGGTTTCAGTCTAAACCGATGGGACAAATAAGACAAATCGGTTTTTGTTGTTGATATTAATGCACCTTCCAATATTAATGAACTTCGAAAGGCTATTAATCAGGTGTCTATTACACGACCCTTACTTTATTGTAAAATGAGTCTTGTGTTCTCGTTTTTTGCTCTTGCAGTTTTAGCCCAAGCCTGTAAGCTGTTGATTTTTAAATAATAAAAAATTCGATGTACATGAAATCGCCATTAAATGTGATTTACTGCATAGAATAAGCTGTTAACTCTTATCGGGCAATATCGCCCTAAGCCATAATCAAAGGAGTGGAATATGTTTCCCAAAGATTTTTATATAATGCCAGAAGAGATTTTTCGTCTCGGCAACTCTAGCAATCCAAGACTGTCTAATGTTAGAGATCGTGACGTAGATACAATTGAAATTAGTGGAATGACTATTATTAAAGCTAATGGTAAAGGCATTAGTGTTTTTGATAAGGTAGGTATTAATGAATCTCCAATGTCTGGCTGGGTTTGGAAGTTTTCTCCTAATACCCAGCCTCCATTTGGTTTAAAACTAGTACAAGATAAAGAGCATCATTTTTGTATTGCGCCAACACAAAATATGCCAATAGATAAATATAAAGGTCTTCTTGAAGAATTGGCTCTTAAAGGACGTAGGGTTTATAAAAAAGAAGGGAGGGCCGTATGAGTTCATTTAATCTTAATGTAGCTGAATCAGAGTTAAAAATTATACTTGAGGCATTATCTGAACTTGAGTTAAAAATGGCATCAATATGTGATGAATCGAGTGATGAGGACGAGATATCAGATATTGGCAATGACCTCATAGAAGTGAGGTTATTATTAAAGCCTTTAAAGAACAAAGCCATAGAGCAATATGGAGAAAATATCACCAACTTTTCTAGAAAGTTGTTATAAGTTAACAAGTCAAAGCACGCGGAATTGAAAATGCTGGCACCTTTTTCTTAAAATACTCAAAAAAGCCACCAGCATTTACAAGCCGGTGTTTGAGGCGTTAGCCAAAGGAAAATATGGGAAGTATCTCAAATAATGTAGTAACAATCCTGCAATTTTTATTGCCCGGCTTTGTTGCGGCTTGGATATTTTATAGTTTGACATCTTTTTTAAAGCCATCTCAATTCGAAAGAGTTGTACAAGCTTTAATCTTTACATTATTTATACAAGCATTAGTATCAATTTTTAAATATCTCCTATTAAAGGCTGGGGTATATTGGAGCGTAGGCAATTGGTCTGATTCTTCTGCTCTTATAACATCTATAATTATTGCTATAGGGTTCGGTATTGTTTTCTCCCACTTTTCAAACAATGACAAAATTCATAAGTTTTTAAGGGATAAAGGCATAACACGAGAAACATCATTTCCATCCGAATGGTTTGGTTCATTCTTGAATAATGTAACATTTGTAGTTCTTCACTTTCATGATTGCGTATTCCGGCGAAGATGAACACCCATTCTGGTTGATCGTGAACACCTAATCAACCCCACATTGGGCTCAGTTCCTTTTTACCC
>JAUUYO010000271.1 GCA_030590405.1 Kangiellaceae bacterium | reverse complement strand
TTGGCCTGAAGGCCAACCTGCTGTAATTGCTTTATTGAGGCGGCAATGGCGGAGGCATTGCTGAAAATAAACTTTTAACGCCATCAACCTCAGAGGCTTTTTGCCAGTCAGCCATGCCACCAGTCCAGACCAGACTATCGCGGGTCATGGATCCGCTGTCAACTAGTGCTTGAAGCTGGTTTACCGGTAACGGCCCTTTTGATTGCCCATCAATGGCCACATGATAAGATTTTTGTTGTGGCAAAGGGGGCGGTGTTGACTGAGGTACTGATGATTGAGATGCGGATGATTGAGGTGCGGATGATGGTTGTTGGTTCATACTCTGTCCCATTTGATTAGCCATCGCAAACCCCATACCCATGCCCATGCCGCCACCAGCCATACCATCATTTTCGGCAGCTTTTTCCATTGCGGTAGCTGCTTGAAATTGGGTGTATTGATTAAGGTTGCCAACAATCCCCATGCTGGTGCGTTTGTCTAAAACTTCTTCAACCGCTGGGGGCAACGAGATATTTTCGACTAACATTTTGGTGATATCGATGCCATAGGCAAGAAAATCGTCATGGATTTTTCCGCTAATAAAATCACCTAGTTCGTTATAGTTGGCAGCCATATCCAGCACCGGAATTTTTGCTTCACCAACAATATCTGCAAATCTTGAAATAATTAAATTACGAAGCTGATCGGTAATTTCATCAGTAGTGAAATGTCCATCGGTGCCCACGATTTCTTTGATAAATTTTTCTGAATCGCTGACCCTGATGGCGTAAGTACCAAACGCACGAATGCGAACCGGACCAAATTCGGGATCTCTGAGGGTAATTGGATTTTTGGTGCCCCACTTTAAATCAGTAAATCGGCGAGCATTAACAAAATATACCTCGGCTTTAAATGGGCTATGGAACCCGTGTTTCCAACCTTGCAGGGTGGATAAAATTGGCAGATTATCGGTTTCCAGAGTGTAATCACCTGGCTCAAAGATATCGGCTAATTTGCCTTTATTGATGAATACTGCCATTTGGGATTCACGCACGATGAGTTTGGCTCCCATCTTGATTTCATTGTCATGGCGCTCAAATCGATACACCATTGTGTCTCGGCTATCATCGGTCCACTCGATAATATCAATGAATTCGCCGCGTAACTTATCAAAAAAACCCATAATTTGTTCCTTTTTTACAGTATAAAAAGTCTGTTCAATATATCAGAGTGTGAGTGCCAGAGTGTGAGTATATCAAACAGTAAACGAAGCTCCATGGGAAATATTCACCCAAAAGCTGCGAGATAAGCAAAATATGAGTTTACAGCGCTTAGTCTTTTAATTCCCATCTATCTCGCCAGGGCGTAAAAAGTAGTTTACAAGCAGGATTGTTGGCTGGTTATTCCCAAAACACTCATGATTATCGTTATTAGCTGTTCTTGGTTGTGCTAGGAGCCTGTCTGAGATCGCGGCTTTTATCTCTTCTATCGTGTATTTATAGTGGCGGCATTAGATAAACGTGACTTAAATCGAGGATTCCATGAATAAATAACTAAATTACTCATGGAATCCTCCTTGGGGCTGTATTTTTATTATCGTCACTGGTATCTTGTAACCCAAATAATAAAACTTAGTTCAGCAGGAACTTTATGTCAGAGCCAACCACTTATTTAGTTACCAACAGTGCCACCGTTTTTGGGATTTTGGCTCTTATATTGGGTGCGGTTTTTTATACTCACAAGAGCGAAAATATTTATTTCAAGCGTTTTTACAAGTTTGTACCCGCTTTGTTGCTTTGTTATTTTCTTCCTTCTTTGTTGCATACCTTTCACATCGTCCCTTACGATTATCCCTGTACCGATATATTAAGCGGTGCGGTGGATGCCGGACAGGAGGTTTTAGCTCAATGTCAGAGTGCCGCTGACCCAAGTGATACCAAAATAAAGGCCAATGGTGCTCAAATTTATTATGTTGCTTCACGTTTTTTGTTGCCAGCGAGTCTTGTTCTTTTGACTCTTAGTATCGATTTTAAGAAAATTAAAGCGCTAGGCCCCAAGGCGCTCATTTTATTTTTAACGGGAACATTTGGGATTGTTATCGGCGGCCCTATCGCGCTATTGATCATGTCGGCGATTAACCCAGATGTCGTTGCTGGTGATATCTGGCGTGGCATGACTACCGTTGCCGGTAGCTGGATTGGTGGTAGTGCCAATCAGACGGCGATGAAAGAAGTTTATGAAGTATCGGGGGAACTATTTTCCAGCATGATTGCAGTTGATGTGATTATTGCCAATATCTGGATGGCGGTTTTACTTTATATGGCGAGTAAATCAAAAGACATCGATGCCAAAACCGGTGCTGATACTAACGCTATTGAAGATCTAAAGGCGACCGTTGAAAAATTTAACAGGGAGCACGCCAAGAATCCAGATTTAACTGATTTGATGTTAATTATTGCGGTTGCATTTGGCGCGACGGCTCTTGGGCATATCGTTGCCGATAACCTGGCACCTTATATCGCCGAAAACTGGCCTACTGCTGCCCAATATTCGCTGACCAGTAAATTTTTCTGGTTGATTGTGACTGTAACAACTATCGGTCTGTTTCTTTCAACCACCAAATTGAAAAATTTTGAAGCGGTGGGGGCGTCAAAAGTAGGTTCTGTATTTATTTATTTATTAGTGGCTGCCATTGGTTTACATATGGATATTTCGGCGATTGTTGAAAGACCCTGGCTTTTTGTAGTTGGAGCCATATGGATGATCGTTCACGCCTTGTTGATGTTAGGTGTTGCCAAACTAATTAAAGCACCGGTTTTTTATATGGCCGTTGGTAGTCAGGCAAATGTGGGGGGCGCGGCATCCGCGCCTATTGTCGCTTCGGCCTTTCACCCGTCCCTAGCGCCTGTTGGAGTTCTTTTAGCGGTATTAGGTTATGCGCTTGGAACTTATGCGGCATGGTTTTGTGGTCAAATTCTTATGAGAGTTTCGGGAATATAAAACAACCATTGATTTAGCTAAAACTATAAAATCTCATATATTGATCAAAATTGATTTTTCTTCTGCCCGCTAAGCCGTTATCATAGGCAAAAGAGACAATGCTCGGCCCGTCCACAGAACAATGTTGAACGAGTATTGCTAAGTATGAGAATAAGGATAATAAGGGAACCCTCTCTTCAATGCTTAAAATTCAATTTAAAGATCGTCGAAAGCCTGCTATGTGGTTGGTTGATTCGTCTATTAAAATAGGTAAAGATCCAAAATGCGATATTGTGGTCGACGAGGCTCAGGCGGATGCTATTCATTGTGAGCTGGTAGTTGAGCAGTCCGATATAACGCTAAAAAATCTCAGCCCTAATCGCAGTGTTTTTGTGAATGACATTCCGGTGACAAAATCTCAGAAATTGGTAGCCTGGGATATTATTCGATTAGGCAAGGCAGAGCTTGAGATTATCGATCCTTTGAAGGAAAGAAGCCGACCCTCTCAACCTGTGCAATCAAACAAAACGGTGATTAGACCTGCCATATCAGAATGGATGTTAAAAGCGAACTCAGCGCCTTTAGTTGGCCAGTTTTTTCAGGTTAACCACTCATTCACCATTGGACGGGATGAAAAGGCTGATATTGTCGTACCGTTGAGTTTCATCTCCCGTATTCATCTCAAACTAATTATTAAGAAAGAAAAACTTTATGTGGAAGATGCAAACTCTTCTAATGGCACCTATGTTAATGATGAAAAGGTTAAGTCTTGCGAGCTAAGAAATAACGATGAACTTCGGCTGGATGAATTTTCTTTTCTGGTGGTGGGGCCGGAGTTTGTAGAGCAACACAAACCAAGAACCATTGTTCGTGAGAAAAAAGAAGTTTTGGATAGAATTAAGAAAACCACGACTAAAAGTCAAAATAAACCAGAGCTGGCGAGCGGAAAAGTTTTTTTGCACGATATTGACAGTCAATCTGCTGGCAAAATCTATGAAATCGTTCGAACCCAGAATCATTTGAGTAAAATGCTCGGCCATCATTTATCAACCAGTGAAAAAAGTGTTTCAGCTCGCCATATCTATTTAAGTGAAACAGATCTGGGTTGGGAAATTGTCAACAATGGTGCCTCAGATGGATTGTTGATTAATGGTAAAATGCAAATAAGAGCAATATTGCAAGATGGAGATGAAATCACCGTTGG
>JAUUYO010000146.1 GCA_030590405.1 Kangiellaceae bacterium | reverse complement strand
GGCAAGTGATTTCAGCAAAGCAAGAAAGTGAAATTGTTGCTGGAGGCAAAACTAACACCTGGAAATTTCCGGCCACAAAAAAACTGAGCCCTTATAATTTTTCATTACACGCAGGGCCATACAAAATGTGGTCAGATAATTCTGCGCGCTACCCAATGAGGTTGTTTGCCCGGCAGTCAATCGCAGAAAAAATTAAGCCCGAAGACTGGTTTAAATATACCGCCGCGGGTCTGACGTTTTTTGATGACTATTTTGGTATTGCTTACCCATTTGAAAAATACGATCAAGTTATTGTTCCAGATTTTTTATACGGAGCAATGGAAAATGCTGCCGCTATTACTTTTGCGGAGCGCGAATTTGTCAGTAGTTCAGAAATGAGCCGCGCGCAAAAACAAGGTCTCGCCGAAACGATAATGCATGAAATGGCTCATCAGTGGTTTGGCGATCTGGTGACTATGAAATGGTGGAACGGCTTATGGTTAAATGAAAGTTTTGCATCCTTTATGGGGACGCTGGCGACCGCTGAAGCAACTGAATTCGATTATGCCTGGCGGAGTTTTTATGCTTACAATAAGCAAAGTGCATACAGAGCAGACCAAAGAGTGACCACTCATCCGATAGAAGTACCAGTGCCGACTACCGCCAATGCTTTTGACAATATAGACCCGATCACTTATTCAAAAGGGGCCTCTACCTTAATGCAGTTAAGGCATCTGTTAGGGCCGGAAATTTTCCAAAAAGGCGTACAAAATTATTTAAACAAATATGCTTATGAAAATGCAGAACTCGATCATTTTATCGATAGCCTTGCCCAGACTGCCGAGCGAAGTTTAGATAACTGGAAAGAACAATGGCTTTATCAGGCGGGCGTTAATACTATTAGTGCTAAATTTAGTTGTCAGGATGATAAAATAACAGAACTGATGCTTCTGCAAACAGCGGATAAAAATTATCCGATCTTAAGAGAGCAGAAAATACAAGTGGGTTTATTTAATTTAAAAAATAATCAGATTGAATTAAGCGACCGTTTCTCTGTGACCTACCATGGGAAATCGACCTTAGTTAAGCAGGCGGTCGGTGCCGATTGTCCCGACCTTCTTTATCCAAATTATCAAGATTGGGGATTTGTCAAAGTTAATTTAGATCAGCGTTCATTCAACACCGCTAAAAATCATCTTAGCCAGGTTGATGACCCTTTATTGCGGTCAATGCTTTGGCAGAGTTTGTGGAATAGTACCCGAGATGGCGATTTAGCTTTGCATGATTACATCGAAGTCGCACTAGCCAATGTCGCCACGGAAAGCGACTATACGATTTTAGGACAATCACTGAATAACCTTGCCAGGGCGATGAGTTATGTAAACCAGCTTGGCGATAAGTCAAATCACTATTATCAACAAATTCAGTCAAAATTAGAGGCTTTATATTGGCAAAACGCAACCAATAGTGAGCTAGATTCCAATTTTCAACGTCGCTGGTTTTCTTTTTTTATATCTCATGCGCAAAGCCAATCGGAACTTAATAAACTGCACAAGATCTTAGGTGGCGAGCTAACAATCAAAGGAATAACGGTTAATCAGGAACATCGCTGGGATATTATTTTCCAGCTGAATCGTTATGATTATTCGGCTAGCTCGGCGCTAATCGAAAAAGAGTTGGTCTTAGATCCCAGTGATTCGGGTCAGAAAAGTGCGATAGCCGCAACAGCAGTCAGGCCGAATAGTAAGAACAAAGAAGACTGGTTAGCAAAAATCTACGATACAAAAACGGAGTTGCCTTTTTCTAAACTACGAGTCGCAATGGGGAGTTTATATACCAGTGAGCAAGGTTTGTTGATTGAGCAAGCTGCAGAGCAGATACTGGAGAAGTTAATGGTATTAGATGAAATTCAGGGGCCTGTTTTTATGCGAAGTTACGCCGGTAATTTGATCCCTGCTACTTGCAGCGAGGCGAGTGTTAAACGTCTGGCCAAGGCTATTGAGAAAAGTGCTGATTTATCCAATACGGTAAAGCGGAGTTTGCTGGTTGCTCATCAGGAAGATGAACGGTGCGTTATGATTGGTGATAAGTTTTTATCTGAGTATAAAGCCGAGTAATTTTATATTCAGACAAAATCATCACTTACCGATCAACAGCATTCCACTGCATATGCAAACCAAAATATGCTGATAAATCATAAGATTTATCAACAATGTTAGGCAATCCTTCTTTTTTGTAAAGTCTTTGTAAAACCAATCGTGATCTGTTCAGAACTACTTGAATCTGGCTGAAAACAATGTAATTATTTTGTTATTGACTAGCGACTGATGCCAGCGTGTGCAATGCTTTGCCTGTAAAAAACAAAAAGGAATCAATTCTGATGATGAACTTTAAAAGTATTTATAAAATCATATTCGTGGCGACTATAACCGCTTTAATCATGAGTTGCGCAGGGCAGTATCAAGATAGCCTCCAGGAAGAAAGCCGTGTGCTGGAAGATAGGCCTGCTCAAGAAGAGAATAGACTCGCCGTCACCGGCTCTCGAATTGAAGTGGCTGAATCCGAAGCGGCTCCGTCTCCAGCGTTGCGAGAAGTAAGCGCCAATCGAGAGCTAAGACGCCAGGTGGCAAACAAGAAAGTAACTGACAAAACTATCAGCTGGAAACCTTCGACTCAAGCGAATAATAACGCAGTGATCAAACTAGGCAGCGATGAGCAGCTAAAGCCAGAAGCGCTTGATGTCTCGGTTCAAATTGATGGATTTAGAGCAAGAGTGGTAATCGATGGTTTTTACACTAATCCTCACAATCGTAACCTGGAAGGTTCGTTTAAGTTCCGTTTGCCGAATGGCGCGATACCTTATTTTTTTGCATTTGGTGAAACCGCTACCGATTTAAAAAATGATTTTAAATCGCCCATTCAATTTGAACCCTCGGTAAGTCCTTTATCTCGTTTATCACCGCTATCCATCATGCAGCAACGCAACAAACATTGGTTGGCACCTAAGGAAGCGATTATGGTGTCTAAAGAAAAAGCGGCGTTCGCTTATAATGAAACCGTGGCTCGTCGGGTTGATCCTGCGCTATTGGAATGGGCTGGTGCAGGAGTTTTTTCTGCCAAAGTCTTTCCTTTACAGGCTAAAAAAACTCACCGAGTGGTATTAGGTTATGACTTGGATTTAAAACGGCTGGGTGGTGATTTGATGCTTGAGCTACCGCTAGCAAAAGAGTCAATTCAAAAGCGGATCAATTTGTTTGTCAACCAAAAAGGCGCTGAAAAAATTGTGCTTAACCGAATCATTGATGATCAGTTAAAGTCGTCAACGATCATCAGTAAAAATAACGAATTAGTTCAACAAACCATCGAAGGTGTTGAGTTAAATGGTATCCGAGTGACGATAAAACAACACGCGAATGTGGCGTTGGTCGGAGAAGATCCGGCGGGTGCATTTTTCGCTAAACAATGGAAAGTCGATTTACCGGGCGATGCTTCACCCTCGCTACCTAAAGCTGTGTTTGCGATTGATACCTCTTTAAGTGCTTCTCCGGAGAAATTTCATTTATGGGTTGAGCTGATCAACAAAATTTTGGCAAATAATGAAAATGAAATAACTGAATTTGCTTTGCTGTCATTTAATACCGATAATCATTGGTGGAAAAAATCATTTGCCCGCAATACAACAAGGCAGAGAGAAAGGTTGTCCGATTATTTAAATCAGCTAATTTTAGAAGGCGCGACGGATTTATCTTCAGCTATTAATCAAGCGGCCGCCCCTGATTGGTTAGTGAAGGCTGAGCAAGTCGACTCAAACAACCGGTTCGATCTTTTTTTTCTTAGTGATGGCGCGATCACCTGGGGAGAAAAACAACCGTTTTTTATATCCGAATCACTTAAAAAACAGATCGCTCGACACCACACCGTCAATCAACTTTACACCTATCGACTAGGGTTAGCCGGAGAGAACGCCGCATTGCTCACTCACTTAACTCGTGAAATTGGCGGAGGGAGTTATCAATTGAGCATCGACACCGAAATTGAACAACTTGCCAGCGCGCATCGAATCGTGCCCTGGAAGATTGCATCGTTAAAACTAGAAGGCGCTAAAGATATTTTGATCGGCGGCAGACCTAATTCGGTCTATCCAGGGCAATTGATTACTTTGACAGGCCGAGTGTCATCAGAAATGGGCGAAAAAATGGCTTTGACTTTCTCCAAAGGCGAGCAGTTAAAGACCGTTTATGTAGTAATGGATAACAAAATTGATTCCAATTTAACCCCAAGAGTTTTCGGCCAGATAGCTGTGGATCAATTGGAATCAATCGCCACGCTTGAGGGTAAAGTCGCCTCGGCGTTTGCCAATCATTTTAGAGTGCCAGGGCAATTCAGTTCGCTGTTGATGTTAGAAAGCCAGGCTGATTATCAGCGTTATAATATCAAGCCGACAGAAGATGCGTTTGTCGCTGGCCACAAGCAAGTGAGTCAACTCTTTGCACAACTCAATCAAGGCTTTGCTCAATCCTTAAGCGATCCTAAAAAACGACTCATGGAGAAAATCACTAAACTAGAAAAAATGACCTTTATCAATTTTTCATTGCCAGATGCAGTTTCGCTATTGATTGAGGGCTTACCAAAGCAGGTATTTGAAGTCGCATCCAATACACCAGTCACCGAGAAAATCGATCAACGGAGAGTGCCATCTAAATATTTAAAACAACTAAAACCGGACAGTATCAGGTACGACATTCTTCAAACCGAAGCCAAAAGACGCCTCAACCAATACACGGCGCAAGATGGTTTAAAAGTGTTGAGTTCTTTAGTCGAGCAAATACCTTCGGATGTTGCCATTATCCGTGATGTGGCTTTTGCTGCAGAAACCTGGGGGCTTTATCAACAAGCATTTAATTTGCATCAAACAGCCGCCAGTTTAAGGCCCTATGAGCCGCAGTCATATACTTATTTAGCCAAGCTCGCCGAGCAGATGGGCAACAAAGATCTAGCCCTTGTTTATTTCGAGATTGGTCTTGGCAGTCAATGGTCAAGGCGCTTTGGTGACTATGAGTTAATTCACAAAATTGATTATGCTAATTTCTTGAGAAAATCTTTGGCTCAAAAAAGCAGCGATAATTTTTATTCAAATGATTACGCAAAACTGAAATTCAATAATTTAAGTAAAGAAATCAATTTACAAGGTAGCGATTTGATTGTTGCTATTTCCTGGAATACCGATCGAACGGATATTGATTTGCATGTTATCGAGCCAAGCGGTGAAGAGTGTTACTACAGCCACAATAAAACCCGCTCTGGTGGATTTATCACCCGCGATGTAACCCAAGGTTTTGGCCCGGAAATGTACGTCAATAAAAAAGCGCCGAAAGGAAAATATGAATTATTGGTTAACTATTATTCATCAGATCGAAATAAATTGGGTTTGAAAACTAAAGTGTTAGTCAGAACCATAAAAAACTGGGGGACCGATAAGGAAACCGAAACGACTAAAACCGTTAGTCTGGATGATCAAAAACAGAAACAGCGGATCGCTAAGATTAAAATCTGATCATAAATAAGTAGGAATAAACAAATGACAAAATACCTGACCATCGCATTAATACTATTCACCACTGGCTGCTCCAGTATTTCTACTGTCGGTCGTTCAGACGATTATTATCGACCAGGAGCACAAGTTGAAAACAATGAACCTTTGTTTGGAACATCTGGCGGGCTTTTGGCGGATAAAGATATCAAACGAATTCTCAACTATCGTTTGAAATTGCCCGCTAAAAATCGTATCGCAATACTTAAACTTTCTAATAATAGTTATTGGCGTCATTATTCCAAAGATTTCGCTCAGCTGACCGAATCAATTGCCACTGGCTTTGTTGGTCAGCTTCGCCAGTCGTCAAGAATTTATGATGCATCGTTTTTGCCGAGTATGTTAGTACCAGAAAAAAGAACGGTCCCATTTCTAAGAGAGGCGGCTGCTCGTTATCAAGCTGATCTTCTTTTAGCATATCGAACAAATTGCCAAACATTTCAAAAATACCGGTTTATCGACCCGGATGAAACCAAAGCTTACTGTTCGGTAGAAGCTGTTCTACTTGATGTTCGTTCTGGTATTGTGCCATTCACCGTAATTTCCAGTAATGAATTCTCAGCCAAAAAAACAGCAGCAGATACTAATTTTAATGAGACGATTAAAAAGGCAGAACTAACGGCTGTTGGAGAATCGCTGAAAGAGGTGGCTGTACAGTTGAATTTGTTTTTTCAAGACGTGCAAACAATGTAGATATAAAAAACTGTAAAATTAACTAGCCTAGCTAGAAATAACACCGGGTCATGCCAGCATTCTTACTATATAAATCTAGACTCATATTAGCCAGGAAAAGCTGATGAGGAACCACTGGAGATTGCCGGTTGGTTTGTGGCATACTGGAATGAATAGGCTGTTTTGTATTGATTTTGGATCTTGCGCGCACGGTTGGACTGCGTCATCTGCGTTCATTGATGATCTACTACAATCCCATTACGGAGGAAATTGCAGGACGGTGGATTAAATTTTTAGTGATTAGTCTTCTAAACGAGCAGCATAAGTCCTTATCCAACGTTTAGCGTGTTGTTAATTTACTTGATTATATTCATTACCTTCACAAGGGAAGATACGACCAAGATCAGGAGTGATATATAAACCTTTTAATTGTTTAGTTTTGATAGCATTCTTAACAGCTTCCTGACAATGAAGCCCAAAATAATTTTCAAATTTTGTACGAAAAAGTAACCAATCTTTCACTTTTGATTCATTAAAGGCTAGATGCTCTAGATCTCCCCATTCATTTTTGCGTGAGAGTTTAGTATCAATTGCATCAACTTCTTCTGCAACTCTTAACGGTGTAAACATAAAGCCTTCACCATTTTCATAGTTTAAAGGTAAAAACTCACCGTCATCTTCTATCTGTGTTTTCAATATATTATAAGCACGCATTGAAAGAAAAAGACGCCCTTGAAATACAGCGATTTCTGGAATAGTACAGCCTTTTTGCTCTTTAGTGCCTTCGGGAAAGCTTACATTCAATGGCTCGGTAATAATGTCTTTGAAAGAGCGCGGTGCATTGTTTAGTTCAATGCGATCATCAATAGTATTGTTACTTGTTTGTCCAACCAATCGGTCAATTTGTGCCCGGTCAAGTAAAGGCTCGAGAAAGTTATTAGAGTCTGTTAACAACGTATATAACATGGTTTATTTCCCTGTTCTTGGCATGACTTCGGGCGGGACAGCACCACTTTGTAAACAAGTGCGGACAAGACGAAGTGCGTTAATAAGCTGTTCAGGTGTTCTTATCGTCATTATACTGATACGGTGCTCCAACCAATCATAATATTTCTTGTGGTGAATTCGACGATGTGGTAAAGCATTACGTAAATAATTTGGCATATGCAGCCTATCATCCCAATCACGAGGCAACCAGCATCCATTAACAGGATCGTCAATTCGTACTTTCAACCATGCTAGAACAGCTCTGATCAATATAGCTTTGGCATGATCACCAGATATGATAGCGTGACAATCACAGCGAAACGAAGGGCGAGGGTGACCTCCACGTCTCATATGACTTGCTAACCGTGTAGAATTATGTTTTTCGTTTTCAAGTTCTGTATTTGTCATGTGATTAGCCTGAATTCGATATTTATCAAGCCTATCGTGAGCTTACGCCAAGAGTTTCACTGCTGCAAAATCGGCGATAGTAGGTTTATCTTTATTCGCGAAATTTACTAATAATCGCTCCACATGGGTGAAGGGAGGTCGAATATCTGGAAACATAGGTCAGTCCATTTTTATGCTATGAATTTTGATGATTATCCCGTATTTTACGTCTAAATAACAAGGGCTGTGACACATTTTTGGATATTACCTTTCGTCAAAATCTCTGGCTCGATATCGTTGCCAAACTGGGTGAATTGACAAACTAATAACAGGCAGGTAGATATTAAAAGTCCACCGTAATCAAAAGAATTATAAAAAAAACACCTCATTAAGGTGTCCTCATTCTTACTTAAAATACTAAGGAAGCAGTCCAAGTGGATAGTTGGGCTTTAACTGTTTTGTTATTAATTCAACTTGGTCACGTTGGCTAAATCTTCTGGAAAAATATTAGCTAAATCATTGGTAATATACATACCAGTAAGATTTTCTTTTTCAATAGATTCTTTTACTGACTCCTGACAAAACAGTCCCATATATCCATCAAATTCAGTTCGAAAAACTGACCAAGCTTTGACCTTATCCTCGTCAAATACTAAATTATCAATATCTCCCCAAGCATTTCTACTTGAAAGCTTAGTGTCAAGAGCATTAACCTTTTCAGCCACTTGTAAAGGCGTATAGAAATAACCTTCACCGTTTTCATAATCTACAGGTAAAAATTCACCATCATTCTTTAGAAATGGTTCAAGTACAGTGTAAGCATGTTCATTTAAGAATAATCGACCATCACATACTACAAGGTCTGGTAGCGTTTTTTTCTTATCAGCTTTATCGACAACAGGAAACGTCAACTTCAAAGGTTCATTAATAATTCCTTGATATGAGCGAGGAATAGCATTCATATCAATTCTCTTATCAATGGTTTCATCGCTAACATCCCCGATGATCCTCTTAATTTGAGCGGAATCAAACATAAGATCTAAGTATTGATTTGAGTCAAATGTTAATCTGTACAGCATGGGTTAGCGTCCTGTTTTTGGCATTACATTAGGCGATACGTTACCACTTTGCAAAGAAGAGCGAATAAACCTTAAAGCGTTTATTAATTGCACAGTCGTTTTTATAAATGTTGGTCTTATGCGTGATGTTAACCACAAATAATACTGCTTATGGTGAATCCGTTTATGCGGCACTCCATTACGTAAATAATTAGGCATATGCCCTCTATCATCCCAATCATAACGGTGTCCGAGCAACAAGCGAAGGCGTAGATTATTTCTGACCTAATTCCACCCAGCAAGGCGTGTGGTAATGCGTTCCACTCAAAGAGG
>JAUUYO010000241.1 GCA_030590405.1 Kangiellaceae bacterium | reverse complement strand
GGTGAGTTCGCAACTAGTAAAACAGATTAAAGTGGTTAAGTTGAGCTATGTTCTCGTAAGCTCACTTTGTAACCTTTAAGAAGAAAATATGGAATACTTTCTTCTTGCGCCAACTTTACTTCTGCATTGACTCCAGTTGCATTTTTTTGGCCACAGAGCACCACTACTTGGTCAGTTTTCTTAATCTTTGCTCTAGCTTTTTCTTTCCAGTCTCCGGTTAGGTGATCTTTTATAGACCAATCTGCAATTTCAAATGGGGTATCACTGTTTTTAGATTGCCCAACTAGCAGCTCTTTGATGCCCTTATCATTGTCGTAGTCAAAGCTTATAAATACTCTAGATTTTGCCATTTCTCTTGCTCCTTGCTCTCGGTTAGTTTTAGTACATTCTCAATTTAGACAGTTAACGCTGATTATCTTCAGTAAAAACACATATACAACCTTGCATTTCAACCAAATTATCATTTATCTAGTAAAATCAAAATATTACACGACTGTTTTTCAAATACAACCACAAAATCGAAATTTGACGGCCATATACAGACTACCTCAAATAGAAATAGGTGATATTCATCAAACAGTTTCGTAGGGTGTACGTTTTTTGTGCCCACCATTTTTGTTTAACATTAGCCATTCCCGCGTGGGCGGTAAACATTGCCCACCCTACTGGGATCGGCAACTCTTCAAAATATCATCAAACAGCTGAGCGCCCTTCTCCTCCGCTAAACGGATATTCCTGACCGGTATTTCTTCTGGGTTTGGATAATGCGCTAGCACTCTTTCTAAACTGGCTTCTCGGATAATATGAATGACGGGGACAGGCGAGCGATTAGTATAATTAGCCGCGTCATTTTGTTGGGCATCTGCAAAACAATAGTCCGGGTGAAAGCTGGCTAATTGATAAACACCTTCATAACCTAGCTCGCTATTTAAATCATTGGCGAGTTCCAGAAAATCTAAATAATCAAAAAAACTCTCCAAGCCCACCGGCAAAATAAAAAGTGTAGTTTCGATATCCGATTGTTCATCCAGTCGTTTTAGCTCATGGGATAAAGCTAAAAGCTGCTCCTCAGTATTCCCCTCATCGACGACTTCATAGTGGATCGATTCATTAACAAACTCTTTTTTGGCGAAAGGGCAAAAATTAAAGCCTATGATTGTATTTTCTAACCAGTATTTAACTGAGTTGATTATTTTGCTCTGGTCCATATTCCGTTTATTTCTTTGTCATTCTTTTGTAGGAATTATACTCTACAATTACTGTTATCAGATACGCTTGTGTTATCAGATGCGTTTGTTTGATTTGCCAAGCTGTCGTCAACAAAAATAAGCTTATAACCCCAGGGGCATTAAGAGACCCAAAATATGATTAACTTTCATCCACAACACCTTGAATTACATCAGGAAATGCATGCCCGCCCTTATCCCAGGATGAGTGCGCCTTGTGTGATAAGCCATATTGCATTTTTCCATGATGAAAAGGAGCTAGCCAGTGAATACAATTGCATCAATGAGCTTGCCAAAATCTACCATGTTAATGGTATAACCACTGGCACCAATAGCTATTTTCAAGAATTTGACCATTTTAATATGCGTTGGGAAAATCATCGTGAGTTTTCCACCATTACCATTATTCGGCCTATGTCGGATCCGTTACCCAATAATGCCTCCGCTCTGGACATGTTTCCTGAAGGTTGGCTTGAAAAATTTCCCGGTGAGGTTATTTCAGCAAGCAATATTTCCATCAGCTCAGAATTCGATGACCGTTTGATCGCCTCCTACCTTGGCAAAAACCCCACCATTGCCAGTCATTTAATCGATAATCGGGTTACGCTGTGGAGTTCTTTACATCTTGATAAACAGGGCTTTACCCGCTTTTTCATCTGTGAAAACACTCAATATAAAGAGGGTGCTGGACGTAAACAACTAGGTAGGATCGTTTTAAAAATTCTCGAAATAGAGACTTATCGGCAAATGGCTTTGCTCGCCCTTCCGTTAGCTAAATCGATTGCACCGAAAGCTGCTGAGCTTGGCCAGCAATGCGCCAGAATTCTTGAGAATATGACAAAAATTAATCAGTCCGATGATGAAAGTAAACTCCTTCAAGAATTGACCAAAGTTGCCGCTGAAGTTGAAAAACTACGCGCTTCCTCCAGTTATCGATTTTCTGCTACAAGTGCCTATGCCGAATTAGTGAATAGCCGTATCGACGAATTAGAACAACAACGTGTCGAAGGCAAAGATATGTTGGGTGAATTTGTTCAACGGCGATTTATGCCAGCTATCCGTACTTGCAAATCGGTACAGCTACAATTGGAAAGCTTGTCTAAACGACTCACCAGAGCCAGTGATTTACTAAGAACGCGGGTTGATCAAACCATCGCCGAACAAAATCAGAAGCTATTGGAATCCATGAATCGCCGCAGCCATATGCAATTGCGCTTACAACAAACCGTGGAAGGATTGTCTGTCGCGGCAATCTCTTACTACTTAATTAGCCTGCTCAAAATATTTTTGCATGGCATTAATGGTATATGGTTTCACTTTAATGAAAATCTGGTTTTAACAATCTCGGCACCAATCGTACTCCTCACTATTTTTATTATTGTTAGGAATATGAAAAAGCATTATGTTGATACTGTGTAATGTAGATTTCGTTTGATATGGCTTTGGTTTGATACAGGTTTAGCATGACACAGGTTTAGCATGACAACCCCCCAAATAACAAATCCCAAATAACTTGTTGTAACATCGCCGCTTAAGTAGAATAACGGAATTGTCCAAATCAAAGTTTAAGATTTTATTATGAGTTTAAGAGTTGAAATCGTCGTCGTAACCCCTTTCCAGCAAAATTGTTCCGTGATTTGGTGTAGCGAGACGATGGAAGGCGCGGTGGTCGATCCCGGAGGCGATACCGACAAAATAATCGCCATGATCCAAAAACATCAAATCAATATTAAACAGATTTTACTCACTCACGGGCATCTGGATCACGCAGGCGGTGCCGCCAAGCTTAAAAGAGAAATAACAGTTCCGGTTATCGGCCCACATAGAGGTGATGATTTCTGGCTGCAAGGTATTGAGAAACAAGCACAAAGTTATGGGTTTCCTGGCGCTGAAAACTGCACTCCGGACCAATGGCTCGAAGAAGGTGAAAAAATTCAGGTGGGTAACGAAGTATTATCGGTTTACCACTGCCCAGGACATACCCCCGGCCATGTCGTTTTTTACCATAAAGACTCTGGACTGGCCTTTGTCGGTGACGTGATATTTAAAGGCAGTATTGGCAGAACCGATTTTCCTCAAGGCAACCATGCCGATTTAATTAGCTCAATTACCACTAAACTCTGGCCATTAGGTGGAGAGACACGATTTGTTTCTGGCCATGGCGGCATATCAGATTTTGCCAGCGAACGTGCCACGAATCCTTTTGTGGGTGATGGTGTCTTGGCCAGTTAGCTCAACAGGCTCTAGTACTGCCACATATAACTAAATTTAGCAAAAATCGTCTTATCGGTCTTTTCCAAAGAATCTAGATTATCGTTATCTATCGCATTGTCCGAATAACCAAGATAAACCAGTGAAAGCGGATTTATTTTATAAGAATAGAGCAACTGAGTACCAAAGCTTTTAGAATTTCTGTCCACTGCGTCAAAATATAAAAGCGGCTCCCTGTCGATATCGGTCGTTTGTAAAGTCAATGATAAACGGCTTCTGATATTGAATTGATAAGCCAATCGAGTATCGTATAATTTAGCAGTAAACAATTCACCACCCGGCACATCCAGTGATTGGTGAGTCGCACTAATTCGAAGATTAAAATGCTTACCCATTTGCCAGTTAATATAAGGTTCAAATAAGCTTATTTCGCCGAGCTGGGTATTTGCAAAATCAATTTGATCACCCAATAACATAAAGTTTCCAACAGTCAGGTTAGCAAATGGTTTAAATTGAAACCACATTAAGAATCTATCTTCATCAAAAAATTCATTATCAAAAAAACGTTTTCTTGTAACGACTCCAAAATTAGACTGAAATTGCATTGGGCCTTGAAGATTAAAATGCAATTCGGCTTCTTCTTCTAACTCTTGCCCGTCTTGATCTTCAGTTTTATCCCAATCACCAAAAAATCCCCAGCGGGTCCAGTCGCTATCTTTTTCGCCGTACCAGGTATAGTCACCGCCAATGGCCAATTTCTTATAATTTACCTTGCTGATAAACCCCAGATCAGCGCGAAAATCTTCTCCAAAATCATTGTACGAAACGTTAACACCATAATTTTTTTTACTGCGTCTAAATCGCAATGAATAAGCATCGTCTGATTGTTTTCTTGCCAGTTCAAAGTCATCTTGAACTTGTTGTGGATTGGTTGATTCGGAATGCATATATTGAAATTCGAGACTATCAAACTCAGTAAAATAATATTTCCCATCCGCCGAAGTGACTGTATTTTCATAATCCCCATTGCTACGATGAGTCACCAGTGCACCAACATTGCTTTTATCGCTAATATCTTTTTGATAACGCGCAACAAGCACGTCTGATTCGACTCCTTCTAAAATAACAATGTCGGAACCTAGACTACCGGGTAATAAGAAACTGGTAGTCGTATCTCTGGCGACAATTAACCCAGCGCTATTGTCCTCAGATTTACCACTTATTTTTAGGCCGTAATCTGGAGCGGCTATATTTCGAGTATGCACCAAACGATTGGAGCTAGAAAAATAGTGAGCTTACGACAGCATAGCGTGACAACAGCACTTTAAATAAGCATAGCGGGAATTAACCCGCTAAAGCGAACCTTCGACATAAT
>JAUUYO010000002.1 GCA_030590405.1 Kangiellaceae bacterium | reverse complement strand
GGATGTGGTTATTGTTGCGCGCTTATCACTTGGCCTTCTATTAACGATTATTTTTCATACCAGTTTTGCATCACTGCTCAACAAACAAAAAGCAGCCTTGGCAAAAGAAGCAGGCGAAGATTATTTAACGGGGATTTTGAACCGTCGAAGTTTTACAAAATGGCTTGATAAGGAAATTCCTGAAGCCATCCAGCGAAAGACAAATTTAGCACTGTTATATATTGATTTGGATGATTTTAAACGCATTAATGACAGTTATGGTCATGATATCGGCGATGAGATATTGAAAAAGACAAGTGAACGTATGATGCAAGTGGTAAGAACAAACGATGTTTTAGCCTGCCTGGATGAATCATTTAACGTAGCACGAATAGCTGGAGATGAATTTTCCTTGGTCTTGACCAATGTGAATCAAGTTAAAAACGTCGAAACTATTGTTGAGCGTTTACTCAACTCATTGAGTGAATCTTATAAGGTTGACAATTTAATATTAAATATTAATGCCAGTATTGGCATAGCCATGGCTGGAACTGATGGTGATACCACTGAAATGTTAATGAAAAATGCTGACGCTGCTATGTATAAGGCGAAAAAAGAAGGAAAAAAACGCTATCAATTTTTTAATGCTGAAATAGCATTGGAGTTAAGTTCAGATAAAAATATTGAGCGAGGTTTGCAACAAGCTTTGGCTAATGATCAATTCTATTTGGTATTTATGCCCATATATTGTACTGACACCCTTAAAATGACTGGTGTTGAGGTACTCATTCGTAGCGCGTCGCCAGATTTAGAAGGCGTTGGTCCGGATAAATACATCCCAATAGCCGAACGCTGTGGGCTAATTTATGATATTGATCTACTTGTTATTGAAAAAGCATTACAAAAAATACTTTACATGGCGCAAATAAACATCGTTCAACCACTTCTGTTCTGTATTAATATTTCAGCAAAAGAACTAATTAATCCAAGCATTGTTGATAAATTAAGCTTCTTGCTAAAAAAATACAATGTAGATTCAAGTTTAATTGAATTGGAAATTACAGAGACTAGCCTGGTTGGGCATGGCTCAAAAAGCATTACAACGTTGAAAAAGTTAAAAGAATTAGGAGTTCGATTGTCTCTGGATGATTTTGGAACGGGGTATACTGCGTTTAATCAATTATCCAACTACCCAGTCGATACGTTAAAAATAGACCGTTCTTTTGTAAATAACATAGGTCGGCACGATAACGTAAAACGTTCTATGGTAGATGTCATTTCATCACTAGCAAAACTATACGAACTCAATATTGTAGCAGAAGGTGTAGAAACAGAGGCTCAATTAAACTACCTTCGAAATTTACATTGCCAACAGGTTCAAGGTTACTACTTAAGTAAACCTCTACAGTGGGAGGATTTTTTGAAGCTTGTTAAATCTAAATAAACTCTGAATAACTAACTAACTTATTCATGAAATCAAGTTACTTTAATTTGTTCTTGCTAGGGTCTGTTTATCTTTGAGGTACAAAATCTAACCAACAAAATAAATGAAAGAAAAATCAATAAAAAATATGAAAGGTAAAATAATTTCTCTCGATATTGCACTTCCAGAAGGTTTTGAATGGGATGTCAATCTGGATCGTGATGAAGATGCAATCCAGATATTGACTAGTAAAGTATGGCCGTTTTATTTAACCGAAAAGCCTGATATTGAAATGACCGTACCTTATCAGCCCTTTCAATATCAACGCTACCATGAGCAGCGGTTTTATACTTGGGGAATAAGAGATCAAAATAGCAAACAACTGGTTGCCTTTATTAGTTGTCGATGCCTATTTTCTAAGAAAGAACAAACAGTATTTGAACAACGCGGCTGGCAGTGGTCGCTACAGGCAGCTTTTGAAGACGAAAAAGTCAATACACTTTGTTTAACCTCCGCGACAGTCGCGCCTCAATATCGCGCTAAAGGGCTAGCCAAAGCGTTGGTTAATTCAGCTAAGCAACAAGCAGTGTCTCTTGGTTTTCACTCTGTATTGGTGCCGGTAAGGCCAACCAATAAAGTTAATTATCCTGAGATGTCAATGCAAGAATATATCACCGAGCATCAAGATAACAGTAACGCTAAAAATACTTCTAATCAGAAACTATTAAACGATCCATGGATAACCTTGCATAGTCAACAAGGCGCACAGCTTTTAAATATCTGCCATGAGTCGATGATTATTACCGCTTCAATCCGTTGGTGGGAACAACGATTAAATTGTTCCCTTGAAGGCGTGGAGCAATTACAGATTCCCTTTGGATTAGTCCCGTTAAAAATTTATTACGATCGTTTTATGGCAACTTATACCGAACCAAATATCTGGATGAAGTATTTTCTTTAGCCTTTTTTATTCAACCCGCGTCGCCAATGTATCATGATGAGCGACGATCAACTTTCGCAAATATAAACCAATATCATCGCGCGATTTAAAACCGGCATCGGTCGCTGCTTTGGCAAACACTTCACTCTTTAAATCCGGCATAGCAGCAAAAGCGACCAGGTCAGGGTAATAACCAATAGTAAAACTATCCACATCACTGCCAAAGGTGGTTTCAAATATCACGTTGGCTTGCCTTTGAGTGCTGGTTAGATATTGATTTTCCATCGCTCGTTGTTTGAGCAGTTCGTCGGCCTTGCCATGCAGGGCATGAAACATTTCGATATGAAACAGCCCGCTGGCCTGCGCGCGAGCTTTGAGCTGTTTCCAGCTGGTGTTCGATTTGGCCAGGAAGCTATGCTGGAAATCAGCGATGTCGCTAAAATTCTGAGTTTTCAAGGGATTTTTACCTGCCGGTTCTAACATCATCAAATCCCAATGGTCGCCCTGACTATGGCGCATAATAGATACATCGCCTTTTTGTTGGGCTTTGTAGTTGGAAGCTTGATCTATTACCTGGGTCAGGCTACCCGGTGTGGCCCGAACAAGGGTGATCCTGTACAAATCGTCAGCTATACTGATAGGACTGACAAAATAAAGGATAATCAGGGATAATAATGATTTCATGGAATACTTCCTAATTGTTATGGTTGTGGAATAGTTATTCCCGTTCCACCTCAAAATGCATGTGGAAGGGTATATGTGCCAGAATAAGTGAAGCGAGCATTTTAGTCCATTCAAAAGCGAGCCACTCAAAGAGGAAGTCGTTGTTTTATTTCTTAAATATAGTTTATCTGTTTGTAAAATAAGAATATTTTTAATACCTTTATTTGATGAAATGAATAGTTTACGGATATAATAGTCGACCATTGGGGCATCGTTATTTGTCCACCAGAAAAGCAATTCAGTACAACAAAACTAAGCGTAACAAAAGGAGTAATAGATCTCTTGTCTAGTCCAACAAAATTAGCTTGCCATGAGTGTGATCAAGTTGTCATCATTCCGGCGCTTAGCGATGGGCAAAAAGCGATCTGTCCCCGTTGTGGATTTGTATTTACTCGTTATTTCAAAAAAGCAAGAAGCCGTTTGTTGGCCTTTTCCTCAAGCTCGTTAGTTTTTTTGTTGCTCAGTTTTGTCTTTCCATTTTTAATTTTTACAACTCAAGGCAATGAAAAGGTCATATCTCTGGTGCAAGGCTTGCAAAGTATGGGTAGTGGGACTTACTTGAGCGTCGTATTGTTTATGTTGGCCACTACGGTGCTGGTGCCGGTAATGACTTTAACCGGGATTAACTATACGCTCATTTCTGCCAAATTAGATAAACCGCTACCTTTTACCCGACACATACTAAAATTAGTTTTTTTACTGCAACCCTGGAATATGGCAGAAATCTTTTTACTGGGTATTTTAGTCAGCATGATCAAAATTGCTTCATTAGGTGATGTTCAATTTGGCTGGTCATTTTATTCATTTGTTTTGTATATTATCAGTATGGCAGCCACCCGAGTTTTTCTGGATAAATATCAGGTCTGGCAATGGTTCAGGCATCACGATAAGAGGGCCTATAGTTATGAGCGCTAAAGGTGTTAAATCTGATGCTCAATTAATTGAACCTCTCTCTCAGGACAACGTCGCCAGTAGCAATAAAATAGTGACTTGCGCGATGTGTTATCAGTCTAGTGATCATCAACAAAGCGAGTGTCCCTATTGTGGAACAGTGTTGCATGTAAGAAAAAAAAATAGCTTGCAAAACACAGTGGCACTATTGGTCACATCAATTGTGCTGTATGTACCTGCTAATATCTACCCAATTATGTACACCACATCGATAGGTGATGAAATCGCCAGCACCATTGTTGGCGGCGTGATCACCTTGTGGGAGCAGCAGTTTTATCCGATTGCTTTAATTATTTTTGTGGCCAGCGTGATGGTACCAGTAGCTAAAATTTTGGCGCTTAGCTGGTTGGTTTATTCGGTACAAAGCAATCGCATCATTTCAAGAAAAAATAACCAGGTCATGTTTCGCATCACCGAGTTTATTGGTCGATGGTCGATGGTCGATGTTTTCGCCGTGACAATTTTAGTCGCGCTAATTGAAAGGGGCAATCTTATGAAGGTTATGCCGGGCGTTGCCCTTATCGCTTTTGCTGCGATGGTCGTCACGACCATGTTAGCGGCGTTTAGTTTTGAATCCCGACTCATTTGGGATAATCCGGACAAGAATAAAGGTAAAAATACAAATGTCTAATCAATCTGACTCTTCTCAATCAGAGCCGAATGAAGCCGAAGTCTCAATGGCAGAAGTCAAGCGAGCACACAGAATTTCGAAAGTCTGGTTTATTCCGATTGTTGCGGTGTTAATTGGCTCGTGGATGATCATTCAGACCCAGGCTAATCTGGGTCCATTGATCACGATTTATTTTGAAACCGCTGAAGGGATCGATATCAACAAAACCAAAATCAAACTGAGAGAGATTACCATCGGTAAGGTGGTTGATTTGCAACTTAACGACGCCTTTGATGGAATAAAAATTACCGCCCGATTAGAAAAAAATACCGAAAAATTACTCAAAACTGATAGTGAATTTTGGGTCGTTAAACCTCGCATTGGTAGCGGTGGTATTTCAGGTTTATCGACCCTTTTGTCCGGCGCATATATCGAGTTATCGCCAGGAGTACTTGAAGAAACCAAACGAGATTTTGTGGGGCTAGAAAATCCACCAGTCACAGCACTCGGCACACCAGGTCTTTATATTACCTTAGATAGCGCGAGTCAGTCAGCACTCAATATTGGCGATCCAATTATATTCCGTGGCATTCAAGTCGGCAGGATCGAATATGTCCATTTTAATGTTGATAAGCGGCTCATTTATTATGATACTTTTATTGAAAGTCCTTACGACAAATTGGTGACAAGCAATACCCGTTTTTGGAACATTAGTGGGGTAGAGTTTGATCTTTCTGGCGATGGCGTGCAGGTGCATGTCGGATCATTGGAGACACTGATGGGAGGAGGAGTGACTTTTGATGTACCAGAAAACCTTCCCAAAGGTGAAGTCATTACTGAGCGTGCTTTTTTTACCATTCATGCGACAAAAAATGACGTTCTATTAAAACAATACAGGAATGCTCAACAATTTATTTTACTATTTTCACAATCCATTCGAGGTTTAACTCCAGGGGCTCCGGTGGAATATAAAGGTGTGCGAATAGGTTCGGTGGTTCGTACCGATATTGATTATCCTGATATGGGAAATCTGTTAGATAAGAAAACATTGATCCCGGTATTGATCCAGATTGAACCTGCGCGCCTGGGGCTTAAAGATACTCCCGAGCAAGTGATTAAAGTGAAGTCGGCGGTGATGGATATGGTTGCCGACGGATTGCATGGTTTTATCAGTTCTGGGAGTTTGTTGACCGGCAATAAATATATTGAAATTGAATATGTGTCGAATACGTTGGTCTCTGAGCAACTTTACAGCGGTTATCAAGTGATCCCAACGGCTGCTAGTGAACTGGATAATCTGTTAGAGAAGCTAGATAATATTCTGGGTACGATTGATAATTTATCGCTTGGTAAATTGATAGACAACGCAGGCGGCGCGATGGGAGAGATGAAAATTGCGATGAAAAATTTCAGTAAGGTTTTTTTGCAAGTCGAAAACATACTGGATCGCCCAGAAAGTGAGCATATGATTACCAATATTAATCAAACTCTGCTAAGCATTGACCAGTTAGCCAAGGATTTTTCTGAAGGTTCCAAAACTCATCAAGATATCCAGAATATGCTTTCCACGATGGAAAACATGTTAAAAGAATTAGCCCCGTTTTTATCCCAATTAAATCATCAACCCAATAGCTTGATATTTGGCGGTAAGCGAACTGATGAAGTCGAACCTGAAGGTGAAAATAATGAATAGAATAATCACTAGTCTGTTAACGCTGGTTTTGTTGACGAGTTGTGCGAGTGAATCTGTCACTATTAAATACTATAAGTTGGGGGGAGCAGAAAATACATCAGTCGTTGATAAAACGGTTCAAGTAGAAGCTGCTCGACCTCTCATTTTGATTGAGCCTATCCAGTTGGCCGATTTTTTAAGACAGCCGGGGTTGGTGATCCAAAAAACCAATCATCAAATACAGATTTCAAATATTCATCGATGGGCGGAAGATTTGCAAAGAGCATCATCGCGAGTTATTAGAAAGCAGCTTGAAGTTGCTTTGCCTGACTACCGTTTTGAAAATCAAGGTGTTCAATGGAAAGCCAGGCCGCAGTTTCGATTAACCATTGAATTGGAGCAGTTTCATATTGTCAACCACCAAAAACAAGTCGTAGCTTCGGGACGATTTTGGCTGTTTGATAGTAATAAAAACTTACTACTCAAGAAAGGTTTTATCTTTGAAGAGTCGCTCAACAAAAATGGCTATGAACATGCTGTGTCTAAGCTCGAACTGGTTTTACAGAAACTTTCACAACAGATTGCTGAAGATCTTTCAACAAATACTGAATAGATTTATTGGATTTATCTATTCAGTTTAGCAATTAACTGAGTAGTACAGTCAAGCTTGAAGTGGTATTGAATTAAGATAAAAAATCGCTTCATGAGAAGTTAATTTTGAGTCGCCGCCCATAATAGGCTAAAATAGCAAAAAAGCCGTAATTTCAAATAGTTAAGGATAATATCGCTTAACTTAAGGAATATTCCAATTAAGACCCTATTTTCTCAAGGTGCATCTCATTCGACTCGCTTGTTCATCGTAGTGGTGATGTCGGGTATTTTGATGTTTGTCGACCATTATCAAAAGCACCTTCAAGGCTTACGTGCCACTTTAGGCACTTTGGTAACGCCGATTATTTATTTGGCCGATATACCCCAGGAATTTTTTTCCTGGAGTGGGGAATCATTAGTCACTCGTTCTCAACTACATCAGGAAAATCAAAAACTGGTTGATGAATCCAATATCCTCAAAGCGCAGCTACAAAAGTATATTGCGCTACAAGCTGAAAATGCCCGTCTGAGAAATTTATTAGGAACTGAAAACGAAGCATTAGAGCGCCGATTACTGGCCCAAATAATACAGATTGACAACGATCCCTATGCTTTGGAATTTGTGATTAATAAGGGTTCGCTCAGCGATGTTTATTTGGGACAAACAGTGATTGATGCAAATGGGGTAGTTGGTCAGGTAATTTCGGTCTACGCATCAACCGCCAGAGTGTTGATGATTTCAGATGCCAGCCATGCTATTCCAGTAAGAGTGACGAGAAACAACATTCGCTCAATTGCAGCAGGAAGTGGCCGAATTAACCAGTTATTGTTAAAAAATGTAACCGATACAACAGACATTAAAGTGGGTGATATCTTAATTAGTTCTGGTCTAGGACAAAAATTTCCGATCGGGTATCCGGTGGCAACTGTAACTAAGGTCGAGCATGATCCGGGAAAGGCCTACGCCATTATTTTTGCCAAACCTGCTGCAAGACTTGAGCAACTCGATTCGGTATTATTAGTTTGGACCGATAATTTCGAGCAAGGGCTTGAATAATGGTTAAAACAGAATCAAAAGGCAGTTTTGTTATTCTACTTTCATTTGCTGGTGCCATGTTTATGAATGTACTGCCTTGGTGGCAGGTGATTGACCCATTTAAGCCAGACTGGGTTGCATTGGTATTGGTTTATTGGGTGATGGCGGTGCCCAACCGAGTGGGGGTGATGGTCGGCTGGGTGGTTGGCCTCTTTGTCGATGTTTTATATGGTACCCTGTTTGGTATTCACGCCATGACCTTTGCATTAATCGCTTACTTGGTCCAGATGACTTATCATCGCTTAAGATTATTTCCCCGCTGGAAGCAGTCAGTCAATATTGCGGTGGTGATTGGTCTTCATATGTTACTAGGGCGTATTCTTAGAGGTTTTGTACAGCCTGTTTCAACTGATTTTGATTACTGGACGCCTTTGCTTGGGGCAATGTTATTTTGGCCCTGGGTCTTTATTTTTCTGAGAGACGTCAGGCGAAAATTTTGTATTTAAAACTGGCAAGGCCGTTATAACAATCACACTGATGACGATAAATTTGAATAAAACAATGCAACTATATTTAGCCTCAAAATCACCTCGACGGCAATCTTTGCTCAAGCAGATTGGGGTTTCGTTTGACTGTATTCCTGTTGATATTGATGAAACGGTTAAAAAAGATGAAACCCCCTGCGATTATGTGAGTCGAATGGCTTATGAGAAAGCCGACGCAGGATGGTCACATTCCGCTAGAATACACGATATACCATTGCTGGCGGCGGATACAAGTGTTGTCTTAGCGGATCAGATATTGGGTAAACCGACGGATAAGCAAGATGCGGTCAACATGTTAAAAAGGTTATCCGAGGCAACTCATCAAGTGATTAGTTGTGTCGTTGTGAAAAATAGCAAAAAGGTGGAGCTGGTGACCTCGATCACCGATGTAAGCTTTGCCAGCTTATCGGAGCAACAAATCGAATATTATGTAAATACTGGTGACTGCATGGATAAGGCCGGTAGTTATGGTATTCAAGGTTATGCAGCCAGCTTCGTCAAGATGATTTCTGGCAGTTATTCCGGCGTTGTTGGACTGCCCTTATTTGAGACTGCCAAATTATTGGAAAAATTTTAGAAGCAATCAGAATCAATATTATTTATTAGCTCACTGAGTGATTATAAACTTAAATGATTGACCCGTTAAATGATTGACCCGTTAAATGATATGAAATCTCCGTCTGAGATGGCGTGAGAGCGAGAGACAATGAAAGAAGAAATACTATTTAATATGACTCCTCAAGAAAGCCGAGCGGCTGTGCTGGAAAATGGCATGCTGCAAGAGTTGTTTATTGAGAGGGCATCCAGCCGAGGCTTAGTCGGTAACATATATCGTGGCAAGGTGATCCGAGTTTTGCCCGGGATGCAGGCGGCGTTTATTAATATTGGCCGTGAGCGTTCGGCTTTTTTGCATGCCGCCGAAGTATTGCCAGTCTCCGAAGATGAATCAATCGATGACAATAAAATTCAACCTCCGGATATCACTGAGTTGTTACATGATGGGCAAACTATTACGGTACAAGTCATTAAAGATGAATTGGGAAACAAAGGGGCACGATTAACTACCCAGCTGACCATTCCATCTCGTTATCTGGTGTTAATGCCTGCTAATCAGCATATTGGTGTTTCTCAGCGAATTGATGATGAACAGGAAAGGCAGCGTTTAAAAGATATTCTTAAGCAAGGTGATGGTGAAACTTCGGGCTATATCGTCAGAACTGCGGCTGAAGGTGCCGATAAGCAAGAGCTAGTCAGAGATTCTGAATTTTTGCTGAAGCTATGGAAGCAGATCACATTAAAAATTCAGCAAGCAAGAGCGCCCTCTCTGGTGCATGAAGATTTAGATTTGGCGCTGCGTTTTGTCAGAGACCTGGTCCCCTCAGATGTCGAAAAAATCAGAATTGATTCAGAGTCAGTTCATCAACGCTTGTTAGAGTTTCTTACTGATTTTATTCCCAGTTTAAGCAAGTGTGTAGAGCTATATACTGGCGAACGACCACTTTTTGATATGTATAACGTGGAAGATGATATTGAAAAATCACTGCAACGAAAAGTGCAGCTGAAATCGGGTGGTTATTTGATCATTGAACAAACCGAAGCAATGGTTACCATCGATGTAAATACTGGCGCATTTGTTGGTTATCGAAACCTGGAAGACACCATTTTTAAGACCAATCTGGAAGCGGCCTCATCACTGGCCAGACAGTTGAGATTAAGAAATCTGGGCGGTATGATAATAATTGATTTTATTGATATGAAAGAAGAGGAGCACAAACGACAGGTACTGCGCACTCTTGAAAAGGCGCTGAGTAAAGATCATGCTAAAACGCATATTTCAGAAGTATCAACGCTTGGCCTGGTGCAAATGACGCGTAAACGAAGTCGAGAGAGTTTAGAGCACATCTTGTGTGAAACCTGCCCGACCTGTGATAGTCGTGGCAGCATCAAAACTGCGCAAACCATTTGCTATGAAATCTTACGAGAACTGCATCGTTCAGCGATGGCTTATGAGGCCAAAAAATACCTGGTACTTGCTTCGCAAGAAATCGTGGATAGAATGTTAGATGAAGAAACCAATCATTTAGCAGAATTAGAGTCGATGATCAATAAACCGGTTAGATTTCAGGCCGAGCCTCTCTACACTCAAGAGCAGTTTGATGTGGTTTTGATCTGATAATGAACGAGCATTCTTCCAAGCAAAAAAAACGTAGTCTCGGTATCCGATTATTTGGCTATTGTGTTAACAAACTCTGGTTGCTGTTTGCCAGCTTAATTATTCTGGCCGCTTTGATCCATGTAATATTAGGATTGTTACTTCCGCAAATCGATCGCTATCAAAAAGAAATCGTCAGTTGGGTAGAAAAAACCTATGACATTAATATTGAGGTCGAAAAAATTTCAGCGCAATGGAGCATACAAGGTCCAGTTATTGCGTTGTCAAATTTTTCAATAAAATCCGATAATGGCGAATATAATATCGTTGAAGTTGGCGATGTTTCGCTCTACTTTGATATGATTACTTCGCTTTGGGATCAACGATTTTCGACTCAGGAAATTGTGATTGACCATGCTAATCTCAAATTCTATATCGATCGAAAATTAGGCGTTAAGTTAGATGCTGGTAATGTGTTTTCGGATAATCAATCAAACAAAGCATCTACCGAAATCAATCTGGAAGATACCAGTCAAAAATTGATTGACATACTTTTCGGTCAAAGGCAAATATCTATTACTGATTCCAATCTGAAGTTATTAACTCTTCAAGGGATTCCGTTTGATTATCATATTGATTTGATCAAGGTTGAAAAATTTGGTTCGGCACATCAACTATCCGGTCAACTGGATTATGGTGGTTCGGGAGAGATTTCGTTAGTCACTGAAATTTATGGCGATCCAAAATTAAAAAATAGTTATTCAGAAATTTATTTACGTGGCTCCAATATCAGTATTGCCGATCTACCCTGGTTGGATTCTTTTCCTATTGCTCGGTCGAATTCAGGGGATTTGTCGTGGCAGTTTTGGGGAACCTGGCGCGATAGCCATTGGCAGTCAGTTAAAGCTCTGGTGGCGCTAGATGATGCCAGCTGGTCAGAACCTGACGAGACAGGAATAAAAAATCACTTATCAACCATGATTTCCTGGCAACATGATGATAGCCAGCAAGGTTATTTGTCGATCCATGATTTATCGCTGCAAACGCCATCGACTAATACTGTCAATGCTGATGACAGCAAATCTGATGATAGCGAATCCAAGAACCGTGAGCTGATTAATAAATCCGTCTTGCCTGATGTATATGTAAAATATCAACAATCCAAAAATCAAAATATTTCCTGGGAACTGGTCACAGAAAATTTTTCTCTTGCATCCCTTGCTAATTATTTTGGTCATATATCGGACGATAAACAAGAATATACCAATTTTTTTAAACAGGCCGACTTTTCATTATCTTTTGACCTATTTCATTTGTCGATTGAAAAACAAAGTGACGTATGGCAATCGCCAACGATTGATTTTACATTTTCAGAGCTAAGTTATGCTCGCTGGAATAATTTTCCAAGAGCTAATGGTTTATCGGGCAAAGTGAAACTTGATAAATTAGGGGGGCAGGTCAGCCTGAACGGCAGCAATATTGATTTGGAATTTGGCGAATTATTTAGACACGCGATAAAAGCCGAACAACTCAATTCTAATTTTAGCTGGTCATATAACCAGCAAGAACAAATCCATTTGAATGTAGAGCATTTCTTCTTATCGAATGCTGATCTCAATATTCAAGCTCGCTCGGTGTTTTTTTATCAGGATGATGAACCGGTGTTATCGCTTTACACGGAGTTGACGGATGTCAACGGAACCAACAAATCGCAATATTTGCCTGTTGGAGTAATGTCTAAAAATTTAGTCAGTTATTTAGATGCGAGCATTAAGTCAGGCTCTTTGCCCTTGATAAAATCGGTTGTTCGCGGCCCGTTAAAAGACTTTCCATTTGCTAACAATAACGGCTTATTTGTGGCGCTGGGCATATTGGAAAATGCAACCTATCAATACTTGCCGGATTGGCCTGTGGCTACTGAGCTGAACGCTAAATTATTATTTGAAGGCAATGGTATGGATATTCTTGCCAGCAATGCGAAATCGATGAATAATCAAGTGATTAAAGCTCGCGCGATTGCCCGGGATTTTTCATTAGCAGAGCCGATACTAGAGCTTTCTCTTAAGGTGATGAGTAAAAATAATTCTGCCAGAAAATTACTCAGCCAAACACCGATTAAATTTATTTCGGATTCCTTGCAAGCTATCGACTATTCCGGAAAAATGCAGACCAACCTCGAGTTGCGCGTGGGGCTTTCTGATAAAGGACAAGTGTCGCTCAATGGCGGTGTCAGGCTTCAACCGAAGGCTTCAAAAATTCAAACTTCGGTTATCTCAGTCGACAACCTTTCCGGAGAGGTTAAATTTACTGAAGAAGGTATTGTAAAGAGTGATATCGAAGCGTTTTATTTAGGCAAAAAATTGGAGGTAACATTAACTGGTCAAGATAAACCCTCATCACCGCAATTGAGTCTGGATGTTAAAGGTTTATTACCGGCTGCCGGTATCAGCTACTTTATCGGTGAACGTTGGTTAAAATACTTTAAAGGGCAAACCGATTTTTCTGCTTTGATCCATTTTTCTCCCGCTGATAAGCCCGAGACAACCCGAGTTTTATTTCAATCAGATCTGAAAGGATTATCCATTGATTTCCCAGATAAATTTGGCAAGCAGGCAGAAGAACAGCAAGAAGTTTTTCTCACCCTGGAGTTAGCCAAACACTCTACTGGGGAAATAAAATGGAAGGGTATGGATGGAAGGTGGTATTGGGATGAGGTTGGTGGGGTTTCTTTAGAAGAGCAGGCCGCGTCTTTGAAAAAGCAGACCGCATCTTTGAAAAAGCAGACAGAAACAGAAAAAAAACCGACATCGATAAGTTATGGCGGCATGTTTTTTATCAATCGAAAAAATGAATATCAGGGGGAGCTTCAGCCTGGCTTACGAGTGTATGGTGATTTTGAGAAAATGAATGTTCAATCCTGGCTTAGGTTTATTCAAGGATTTAATACATCAACATCACAAGCACAAGAAGAGGCCAGCGAGGAACTGGTGTTTGAGTCGATAGATGTCAATGTTGAACAGTTACAAAGTGCTTTGATGATGATTAACAAAAGTCGTTTGCAGATAGATAAACGACTCAATAACCCTTGGCAAGTTAATTTGCAAAGCGCTCAGGGAGAACTTGTTTTAGTTTTAAACTCTCACAAGCCATGGCAAGCAACACTAAGTAATATTAATCTACAGTTTGCAGAGGGATTATTTGAACAAACGGAAAAAACGGCGACTAAAGAAACTGGGACTAAAAAAACGGCAATTAAAAAAACAGTATTATCGCCTCTTGATTTTGTCGATATGGATATCCTGTGTAACGATTGCATTATCCAGCAAAAAGATTACGGGAAAATTAATTTTCAATTAAGAAAGCAAAATCAAGGGATTCATTTTTCCAGCAGAATCACCAAAAGCAAACAACATGACTTAGTTTTATCGGGAAGCTGGTTAGAAGCCAAAGACGCGCAAACCAGTACCAATGTTCAGTTTGAACTGCAAACTCCCAATGTTGGCTCATTGCTCAAAAAATGGGATGTGGATGCATCAATCGAAGACAGTTCAGCGCAGCTTATTGCTCGTTTGTCCTGGCAAGATGCACCGTGGGAATTCGATTATTCAGCGGTTGAAAGCGATATGCAACTTCAACTGGGTAAAGGCTATTTAAGTGAAATCAGTGATGAAAAAGGGAGGCTATTTTCCTTGTTTAATCTTCAGTCGCTTATTCGTAAATTAACTTTTGATTTTAAAGATGTGTATAAAAAAGGTTTCTTTTATGATTCTATAAAGGGGGCTTTTCAATTACGTGATGGCGTTATATCCACAGAAAATCTCAGTATTAAAGGCAATGTCGCGGATGTTAAATTATACGGATATACTGATATAAAAAATGAAAAAATTGAGCAAGTTGCAGTGATCACGCCTCATCTGACATCCAGTCTTCCTGTTTTAGCCGCATGGGCGATCGAGCCGACCACTGGGATTATCGTCTACTTATTAGATAAGCTGATGGAGCCAGCGGTCGAAGTGGCGACTCGTATCGATTATCGAGTCCATGGAAGTTTTGACGAAGTTCAAGTTGATACCATTAAAACCTCAAAAGAAAAAGTAAAAGTTGAATATCAGTCTGAATTAATACCAGAGACAGAGCTAACTCCAGAATCTGAAACACCAGCCAGCGATGTGATAGAAATCAATAAAGAGCCAGAAGCTAATGAGAAATCAGAAAATAAAACTAATCAAAACAAACCAGAAAAAAAACCAGAAAAAAAACCAGAAAAAGAAACACAGGTCGAAGAACTTGTTCCTTTATCCCTTTGATATGAACTCATTCAACCGGGAGTTTGCCTACCATGCCTGATACCGATCTCAAAATTGCCGCGTTGCAAATGATTTCAAGTGCCGACTTCGATAAAAACTTAAATCAGGCCAGCCAGTTAATAACTCAAGCAGCAAGTGACGGTGCCAGGCTTGTTGTGTTACCAGAATATTTTGCTCTGATGGGGATTAAAGAGCAGGACAAGTTTGAGTATGTTGAAAAGCACCAAGATGGGCCACTTCAGTTAATGCTAAGTCAGCTTGCCAAGCAACTTAAACTTTGGATCGTTGCCGGAACCCATCCCATCGAATCCGATGAATCGATGCGCCCATTTGGTCGTTGTTATGTTTTTGATAGCCAGGGCGAAGTGGTGAGCTGGTATGACAAAATTCACCTGTTTGATGTGATGGTGGGAGATGAACAGGGCAGTTATTGTGAATCAAAATATACCAGGCCAGGTCAACAGGTGGTCAATTTTGACTCGCCCTGGGGAAAAATTGGTTTGGCAGTTTGTTATGATCTTCGTTTTCCAGAATTGTTTAGAAAACATTCCGAACAAGGTTGTGAGATTTTGATCATGCCAGCTGCATTTACTTATAAAACCGGTAAGGCACATTGGGAAGTTTTGATTAAAGCGCGCGCAATTGAGAATCTCTGTTATTTCGTCGCTTCAGCACAAGGTGGTCAACATGAAAACGGTCGACAAACTTGGGGACATTCTTGTATTGTCTCGCCCTGGGGAGAGGTGATTGATGAGTTGGCTTTTGGTGAAGGTTATGTACTGGCCAACCTGGACAGAGAAAAACAAGCCGTTTTGCGAAAAGAATTTCCAGTATTATCCCATAAGAAGCTATAATTCGCGTAACTGTTCAAAATCTCATCTCGTTGAGTAATTATTAATAAACTAGTTCAAAGACTTTTTCATCGGAAATACTTATGTCACAAACATTGATTAACACATCGAACGAGTTTCTAGCGGAAGGAGGTCTGGATTCTAGTGATTTAGTGACCACTTTAGAGTCGATGATGTCCCATCAAATTGATTTTGCTGAAATGTATTTTCAAAGCAGTCGCCATGAGTCCTGGATGCTCGAAGATGGGATCGTCAAAGATGCCAGCTTTAGCAGTGATAAAGGCGTTGGCATCAGAGCCTTGTCCGGTGACAAAACAGGTTTTGCCTATTCCGAAGAGATTATTCTGCCAGCTTTGCAACAAGCCGCTAATGCTTCTAGAACAATTGCGCTTGCTGGTAGCCAATCAATGGTTAAACTCTCGCCAATCAGCGGACAAATTGCCCGATACGCCCAAGATGACCCATTGATGAGTCTCACAGAAGCTGAAAAATTATCAATTTTACACCGTTTAGATCAATTAGCCAGACAGGCTGACCCCCGAGTCAGAGAAGTGATTGCATCTTTATCCGGCGTTTATGAAAAAATATTGGTATGCGCGTCCGATGGCACCTTTGCCAGCGATATTCGCCCGCTCGTTCGAGCTAATGTTACGGTTATTATCGACAAAAATGGTAAAACCGAGCGGGGCAGCGCGGGCGCAGGTGGACGAGATTCTTACCAGATCTTAAATGACGAGTTATTACAACAGCTAGCTAAAGAAGCGGTGCATCAGGCGCTGGTGAATTTAGATGCAATTGCTGCACCTGCTGGTCAAATGCCGGTGGTGCTTGGTTCAGGCTGGCCAGCGGTGTTACTGCATGAAGCGATCGGTCACGGACTGGAGGGTGACTTTAACCGTAAAGGTTCATCGGCATTTAGCGATCGGATCGGTCAGCGAGTTGCATCGCCGCTTTGCACTATTGTCGATGATGGCACTATCCAGGGACGACGCGGGTCGCTGAGTATTGATGATGAAGGTACGCCCAGCCAGTCAACCACATTGATTGAAAATGGGATTTTGACCGGTTACATGCACGACAAGAAAAATGCTCGGTTGATGCAACAAAAATCCACCGGTAATGGCCGCCGAGAATCTTACTCCTGCTTACCAATGCCGCGGATGACCAATACTTATATGTTGGCAGGTGAAGCTGAAAAAGAAGATATTATTAAATCGGTAAAAAAAGGCCTATACGCGCCTAACTTTGGCGGCGGACAAGTGGATATTACTTCCGGTAAGTTTGTGTTTTCTACCAGCGAAGCTTATTTGATCGAAGACGGCAAAATTACTGCGCCAGTCAAAGGCGCTACTTTGATTGGCAATGGCCCGGATGTGCTAACCAAAGTCAGTATGGTGGGTAATGATATGGCGCTCGATAATGGCGTTGGGATCTGCGGAAAAGCGGGGCAAAGTGTGCCGGTAGGGGTAGGGCAGCCGACCTTGAAAATTGACGAGTTAACCGTTGGCGGAACTAACTAATGGCGATCAAAAAATTTAATCGTAAACGATATGAGTCAGAAGCAGAATCTGATTCTGATGCACTCAGTAAAACACAACAAAAAAACGAATCCTTAGCGATTAAAAATTTCGGTTTAGAGTTGGCTGAATTGAGCGTTAAAAAATTATCTGAATTACCTTTATCAGAAGTGACTTTAAAAAGCTTGTTGGATTATCAAAAAATCACTACCAATCTGGCAAAAAAACGCCACATCATGTTTATTGGTAAATGTTTAAGAAACGAAGATGAGCAAGCGATCAGAGGGGTTTTAAATGGCGAAACAAGTCTTCATTTAAAGCAAGAGGCTGAACAAGTAAGTAACAATTCTGACAATGAAATTATCGATCAATTAATTGAGGGTGGTGACGCCTACATCGATGAGCTTTTGTCTAACAATCCTGTTTTGAAACGACAAACTTTGCGCCAGATTTTGAGAAATATCAATAACGCAAAAACGCCCCAAAAGAAACAGTTGGCAATTAATAAAATAAAGAGTTATCTAAAAGATAGTTCTCAATCTCATCAGGAATAATATGAGTCAAGAAATAAATCAAACATCATCTGCGGATCAAATGGATATCAAAAAAGAAGTTGATTTTTTTGAACAGACTTGTGGTGATCTCGTTGACTACGCTAAAAAGAAAGGTGCGAGTCAGGTTGAAGTAGGAGTTAGCAAGGATATTGGACTCAGTGTTTCGGTACGCAATCGTGAAATTGAAACCTTGGAGTACAATCGTGACAATAGCTTTGGTATCACCGTTTATTTAGGAAAACAAAAAGGCATCGCGACTACCAGCGATCTATCAATTAAAGCGTTACATGGTGCGGTGGACGCCGCACTCAATATCGCAAAGCATACCCAGGCCGATCCCTGTTCTGGCTTAGCCGATGCTGAATTAATGGCTACAAATTCCATGGATTTAGAATTGGATCATCCTATGGGAATTAACGCCGAAACAGCCAAACAACAGGCGCTCGAATGTGAAGCATATGGATTGGATTTTAGCGACAAGATCAGTAATAGCGAAGGAAGTTCTTTTAGTAGCCATCGCAATATTCGATTTTACACTAACTCTCATGGCTTCAAAGCTGCTACTCCCTCGACCAGGCACAGCTTAAGCTGCGTATTAATCGCAGAAGATCATCTTGGCAAACAGCGAGATCATTGGTACACCATTAGTCGCGATGCTGATGGGCTAGAAACGGGGAAAGTTGTTGGTGAAAAAGCGGCAGAAAAAACCATTGCGCGATTAAATGCCAGACAAATAAAAACTCAAAAAGCCAAAGTTCTATTTATTCCCGAAATGGCGCGTTCTTTGATCGGTAATTTTAAGGCGGCGATCAGCGGTACTAATATCTATCGTAAATCGTCTTTTTTGCTAGACTGCTTAAATAGCAAAATATTTCCAGACTTTGTTTCGATGCAAGAAAAACCATTTATTAAAAAGGGATTAGCCAGTACCTGGTATGATAACGAAGGACTCGCAACTAAAGAACAAGCGATCGTACAGGACGGCATCGTCAATACTTTTTTACTCAATAGTTATTCGGCAAGAAAACTGAATATGCAACCGACCAGCCATTGTGGTGGGGTACACAATCTGCATGTTTCAAACTCTGATCTGAGTTTCGAACAAATGGTCAAACAAATGAATAACGGGTTGATTGTTACCGAAATGATGGGGCAGGGGGTGAACATGATCACTGGTGATTATTCGAGAGGCGCCTCCGGCTTTTGGGTTGAAAATGGTGAGATACAATTTTTTGTACAGGAAATAACTATCGCTGGTAATCTAAAAGAAATGTTTGCCAATGTTATCGCGATCGGCAATGATTATGATCGCCGTAGCAGCTTGCTCACTGGCTCCTGGTTGCTGCCAGAAATGATGATTGCGGGTAGTTAAACCTAAAATAATCAGTTGAATTCGAGGTTAGTTTTTTTCAAACTGAACTTCTAATTTCACAATAAGCCCGGCTATCAGCTCTCTTTGAAAGAAGTCGGGGGTTCTAATGTATCGAATTTCTGGCTCAATTTCAAGATATAACCAGTCAACCGATGTCTGGCTTCTAAGTCGTACAGAGAATCGATAATTTTCTACCTTGTAGCGATGTACGGTATCACCATTGAACCCCAATTCATAGGCTATCCATCTCTCTTCGGATATTTGGTTAACCAATGAGAATCGGTTATACCACTCATTACCATCACTTTTTTCTGCACGTAGTATTGAGTATTTCCAACGGAAAAGAGTTTTTTCGTCGAGAACCTTATTCAGCTCTAATTGGGTTTTTAAACCGAACCCTTGCTCTTCTTCCCAAAATAAATAGTTAAAATTTTGGATCTGCAGATCCTCGCTATCATATAGTGGCATACTGTGTTTGATAAAGGCAAAGGTGTCGATGGATGAATCTATTCCGACACGAAAATCAAATTTTGATTTTGCATAAACTTCTGTTTCATAGTTGATCGCTGCAGAGAGACTTTCGTTATTATCATCATTCAGAGTGTTTCTTTTATTTTCTTCAGATTCAAAATTATCATTTGAAGTTGCGCTGTCATTACTAAAAAGCAAGCTGGTCTTATTGCGAAATTGTGGCAGATGAACTTTCGCTTTGATCCTCGTTCGGTACTTTGGGTTTTCACCTTCTCGAAGTACCAGACTATTAACCAGCCTTAAATAATCATAACTGGCGTCTTCCAGTTCTTGTCTATCACCAAAAAATGTATCCACCCAATTAGCAAAACCAACCGCACCTTGGTAGATGGCATTTTTTGAATTTTCGATACCGTCGTTTGATAGTTGATCCGTTTCTTGTGATGTTTGTAATTCGATTTGAGAAGCGGGTTCGTTGGGTGGTATTTCGTCGGGCGTAGTTACTTCTGTCGGCTCAAATTCTGGTTTTTTTTCAACAAGCTCATTAGTCTGGTTTTCTTCTGCCGAATGCAGCTCAAATACCGAGCCAAAATAACCCGCTAAACAAAAGAAAAAAAGAAAAGTTAATTTGTGCATGCATCCTTCTGCGGTATTTTTATTATTATGATAAATTGTTTAAACATAATCTAATGGTAATCGTGTGGTATATTTTATTTCTTCCATTGCAAAACTGGAGCTAATATCGGAAAAATCTGCCTGGGTGATCAGTTTTTTGTAAAACATATCGAATGCCTTCATGTCGGGTACAACAATTCGTAATAAATAATCGACATCACCACTTAATCGATAAAATTCCATAATTTCAGGGATTTCTTTAATCGTATTTGAAAAGTTGTCTAACCACTTTGGATTATGCTGATTGGTTTTCACCATAACAAAAACGGTTAATCCAACATTTAATTTTTCCGGATCTGTTAGTGCCACTCGGCCTTTAATTATGCCAGATTTTTCCATTGCCTGAATGCGTCGCCAGCAAGGCGTGGTAGACAGACCCACTTGTTCTGCCACATCACTCACCGATGCGGTGCAGTCTTGTTGCAATATTGTCAAAATCTTTTTGTCAAAAACATCCATAATATCACTAAAAAATAAATCTCTAAATTTCTAATAAATTAGAATAATATACTAGCATATCAGTAAAATCAGCCAAATACAGAATAATTTTCTCATTAATTTGTGAAATAATAGTTAAGGGCTATTGAACTATGAAAGATCAACAGCTCTTGATCTAGTCAAAAGTTACGCAGCGCTGGAACCCATAAGAACCAAGGAATTATTAAAAATGAATCTAGAAGATTACTTTAAACCCTTCAGACAAAATATCATTGGCATTGATCTTGAGCATGCTGGTCAAAAAATTCTCTATGCTGACTGGACCGCCAGTGGCAGACTTTATCAACCGATTGAGGACTTTATGACCAGTAAAATTGGTCCGTTGATCGCCAATACTCACACTGAAGCGAGTTTTACTGGTTGTGCCATGACTAATTTGTATCATCAGGCTCAGCAAATAATAAAAAAACACGTCAATGCCAGTGAGGATGATGCGCTTATCTGTGCGGGTGCGGGTATGACCGCAGTGGTTAATAAGTTTCAACGTATTCTCGGTCTTAAGCTTCCTGAAAAATGGGCGGGGCGCTTTGAAATTAAAGAGAGCGAAAAGCCGGTAGTTTTCATTACTCATATGGAGCATCATTCCAATCAAACCACTTGGGAAGAGTGTGCGGTTACTGTGATCCGAATTCCAGAGAATGAGGTTGGTTTGCCCGATGTCAGTGCGCTCGAAAACCTGTTGCAAGAATATAAAGACAGGCCACTAAAAATTGGTACCTTTACCGCCTGCAGTAATGTCACCGGGATTAAAACCGATTATCGCCAATTGGCAAAAGCCATGCATCAAAATGGTGGTTATTGTTTTATCGATTTTGCAGCTTCTGCGCCTTATGTGGATATTGATATGCATCCAGTCGATCCGCTAGAAAGACTGGATGCGGTGATGTTTTCACCGCATAAATTCTTAGGTGGTCCCGGTAGCTCAGGCGTATTGGTTTTTAATAAAAAGCTTTATAACAATAAAATTCCTGATCATCCAGGTGGTGGCACGGTTACCTGGACAAATCCCTGGGGCAAGCATCATTTCTATGATGATATCGAAATCAGGGAAGACGGTGGCACGCCTGGATTTTTGCAAACGATACGTACCGCTTTAGCCATTAAGCTTAAAGAGCAGATGGGCACTGAGAATATCCGACTCAGAGAAAAACAGCTGGTTGATATTTTATATGAAGAACTAAGAAAAATCCCTTCGTTAGAAATACTTCATGATCAACATAAAGATCGACTTTGCGTGGTTTCGTTTTATTTGCCGGAGATTCATTTTAATTTGATTGTCCGTTTACTAAGCGACCGTTTTGGTATCCAAACCCGAGGTGGATGCTCATGCGCCGGGACTTATGGACATATTCTGTTAGGCGTTGATAAAGCTACATCAAATGAGATCACTTGTCAGATCGATGAAGGCGATTTAAGTCGTAAGCCGGGCTGGGTCAGAATTTCGATGCACCCAACCTCTACAGATGATGAGGCAAGATTCATAGCCAATGCAATCAGCCAAATCGTTGAGAATATTCATCATTGGGAATTAGATTATCATTTTGATACCACCATCGGTGATTATTCACCCATAAAAGAACAAGCTCTAATTTTAAGCCTGGATGATTTTTAAAGCGCTATATTTGAGATAATTCTCAGTCAAAAATAAAACTCCATTGCTTCTTTTTTGCTCAATGTCAAGGTAGTGCGATGTTTTGCCACACAGGCGTCGAGTGACATTGCGTGACATTGCGTGACATTAAGGGCGTTAATAGCTTGTGTCACTTCTTGTCACTTGAAAGATTTGGTCTGGCTACATTAGTCTTAGCTAATCAACTTTTACCAAGGTTGCTGATTTGGAAAGCTGGCTCATTCCATAGAAAATCATCTAATGTGAAGTAAGCACTAAATTAGTAGGAAGTTGATTTTTATTTTGGCGCAAACGCTTTGGATTTATATTGAACGCAATTGATATGAATTCATAAGTGACTTTCAGTTAGCTGACCTACATCTATCTGATACTTGCATTAACACGAACCAAGCTATAAAAAGATGTGAGATCAAACTACCCGGCGTTATTACTTAAGGGGATTTTTTGTATATTGCTGCGCGATTTGATATTTGCTAACAACCCACAAACATAAGAGGTTATATTATGATATTTCAAAGAAAAATTCCTAAAACCCAGGGGTGGCGACTTTCGCATATCTCTAAAGCTGTGCTGTGTGCGACACTCTGTGTGTCGATTAGCGTAGCGGCTGAGACGGCTGGAGACGATCCATCCTTACCAACCGGGCCTATTTTTGGCGATGTTCCTGACGATCATTTTGAAGCAAATGCCGGAACCTTTGAAGGCGGTGAAACTGAAAGTGTTGAAGATACACATTCAGCTAACGTACTTCAGGCTGCTGATCAGCGCACCAATGGTGTTTTTAATGTACCTACAAACGGTACTCCTAGTCCTCTGTATAACGCGACTAAGTTCTCGCAACAGATGTTACGTTTTGAAGAATTTGGCATGGACAGGTTAAAAAAGCATGCTAAAGAACCAAAAAACTGGGTGTCAATGCCTGCGCCAGCAAATGCTGACGAAGTGCCTGATGGCGTTATGTTAGAAGATTTCTTATCCCAAGATATCTGGCCTGCACCAATGAAGTTTTCAAATACTGACTTTGAAAACCCATGGAAACCTGAAATAGAAGACTATTTAGGGCGTGCATTGGATACTCCACCTGCAGAAGGTCGTCCACCTGGAATTGGCTGGTCACATCAGCGCTGGGATGATTTTAGGCCTAAGCACTACTTTCAAACAGCAATGTCTGGAGCTCGTGAAAACGGTGGTTTCCGTGATAAAAAGCAAGATCTCAAATACCGATATGGTGAATTCGGTAAAAATGGTTTATACCACAATACTGTAGGTGCTCCTGGATTTGAAGGGACTACCAGTGGTATTAATATCAAGTTCCATCCTAATATGCCAATACAGGATCCAAAAACTTTATGGACATTTGATGGTACTTTACCGCCAAAACTACTAAAAGCTAAGTACGGCGAGCCTTTGGTGATGCGTCATTATAATGCGCTACCAATTGATGTTTCTGCCAATCAAGGATTTGGCGTACATACCATTTCTACTCATGAACATAATGGTCACAACCCTGCTGAAAGTGATGGTTATGCCAATGCGTTCTTCTTCCCTGGTCAGTTTTATGATTATCGTTGGCCGATGACACTTGCAGGTAGTGATTCTATCAACACTGTAGCTCAAGATATGCGTGCTGGTGCGCCTGACGGAAAAGGCGGAATTAAAAAGCTTCCTGGTGACTGGCATGAAACCATGAGTACCCATTGGTTCCATGATCATATGCTCGATTTTACCGCGCAAAATGTCTATAAAGGCAACGCGGCAATGATGAACTACTACAGTGCACTTGATCGAGGTAATGAAAAGCTGGATGATGGGGTTAACTTACGTCTGCCCAGCGGTAGCGCTAAAGATTGGGGAAATCGTGATTATGACGTTAACCTGGTATTAGCCGATAAAGCATGGGATCGTGATGGTCAACTATGGTTTAACCCTTTCAACATCAAAGGTTTTATTGGTGATGTGATGACGGTTAACTGGTTGTATGACCCTTACCTTGAGGTTCGTGCACGTCGTTATCGTTTCCGTATTTTGAATGGTTCAGTTTCTCGCTATTTCAAAAACGTTCTAGTCAATGAAGCGGGTGATCGTGTGCCTTTCCATATGGTTGCCAATGATGGAAACATCATGGAGCACACTGTTTATTTTGAAAACGGTGAATTGCCGACCCACGCAATCGCAGAGCGTTATGACATTATTGTTGATTTCAGTAATTTCAAAGATGGCGATAAACTTTACTTTGTTAACTTGATGCAACATAAGTCCGGCCAAGTAACTGATAAAGTTGTTTCATTGGAAGATGTGCTAAATGGTACTTATTCTCCAACTGCTGTGGATGATGATGGAGATGGTCAGACTGATCGTTGGTTAGATGGCGATCCGGTTGTTGGTAAATTCCTTGAGTTTCGCGTCAAAAAATATAAAGGCAAAGACGAGAGTATGGATCCTGCCGATTATGTTGTTGGCAAGAAGAAGATGATCCCAATTCAGCGTCCAACTGAAGAAGAGCTGGCTGGTGCTTTACATCGTAGTTTTGAGTTTGAAAGACAGCCTACTGATGAGAAGCCATGGGTCATTGAAACTGATGGTGGAAAAGGTGTTGGTATGGATCCTCGTCGACTTTCTGCGGCTCCAACCAAAAATGGTGGCCTGGAAGTATGGCGTTTGATCAATAGTGGAACGTGGAGTCATCCAGTTCATATCCATTTTGAAGAAGGTATTATTCTTCGTAGAAATGGCGTTGCTCCACCTGAGTGGGAACAATGGGCTCGTAAAGATGTTTACCGTATTGGACCACAACCTGATAGTGGCGCGATTGTTGAAATTGCCTTACGTTTCAGAGAGTTTGCTGGAACCTATATGGAACATTGCCATAATACTCAGCATGAAGATCACGCGATGTTATTGCGTTGGGATATTGAAAATCCTGGTCAAACCAAGTTAATGCCTACTCCTATTCCTACGTGGGATGGTGTCAGCTATGTTGATAGTGTTGCACTGCCTACTGCGAGAACTGGTGATGATGTTGGTCAATATGGTCCAATTTTAGAGCCTGTTGATATCTGGGTGAGAGGCGCGGTTGTCACTGAGCTTGATAATCTGAAAGATACGCCGCTTGGTGATGCTTTGTCTGATCCAGAACCTGACAATGAGCGTGGAGTGATTACTTATCCATTAACTAAGGGAACTAATATTGATGCTAACGGAAATGCGACGGAAGTTCTCTTTGTATTACATGATGTGAGCGATCAAGAGTTAGCTGACGAATTAGGTCTTTCATGGGCTGGCAAGTTAACTAATACACCGGTTGCAGCAACTGCTGAAGCATCTGTATCAGAAAGTGGTCATTGGACTTTCTATGGCGATCTACCTAATCCTGTATGGGCTAACCCTCCATGTCGCGTTTCTGATGGAACCTCTAATGGAGTTGCTTGTGAAAACCCAGATGCCATTCCTGATGTTAACGACAACAGCACTTACTCACCACTTCGTCGTGTGAACTATGGTGGAACAGACGTTATTTTCAATGCGATTATTTTCCAATGGGGCGATCAGCCTTGGGAGCATAACCGAATCGATGAGTCTTGCGTTAGCTTCCCGGATTTGCCAGCTAATACAACTTGTATGTATAACGGTAATGTTTGGGGTGGTTTACATGAGTCTGGTCACGTAGTTGCACTCGATACTGATAGCGCTACTCCAACGATATCACTTAAATTACATAAATCCTGGACTGATGGAGGAGATTACTTGCCATATTACGTGGTTGTGGATACATTCCCTTTTGGTCCTTCAAGAGCAATGGGTGTACCTTATGTACCTAAGCATGCGTTCTTAGGCGAAGCTGCAGTACCACTAGTTCAGTTTATGCCGCCAGCGCCAATCCGTCCAAGCTATCCTCCAATGCCTTCAGATGGTAATGGTGTTCTAGGTGGTGGACCTTTCGGTAGTCAGGTTGGTGTTCCCTCCTACTTTATGCCTGAAGATGACTACAGTCCTATGTGGCACATCGGTTTTGCTCACTGGTTAATTCCAGCGACAGACAGTGTCGGAGTTGTAAAAGGGCTTGAGCAGTTGAAACAGCTTAGATCAGAAGGTAAGATTGAAATTGTAGAATTCCCTGCACCTCCTCAAATAGGTACAGATAACTATGATTTTGAAAATCCCAACTCGCCACATGTTGTTAATTGTCCTACACCTATGACAGTTGATACGTTGATCCATACGGCACGAAATGCTGGCAAATTTTAATTAGCTGGTAATGATAATAAAAAAGTAAGTTAGGTGACTTCCGCAGTGAGATTTCCTCCTCACTGCGGTTTTTTGATTTTTAGCATTTTGATTGTGAGAAGTATTATGCGTAAATACCAATGGATAGCGACCATCGCTTTAACCATACTGTTCAGTACCAATGCTTTTAGTTCTAGTTCTCGCTGGGGAGCCGATTATTTCCCTAATTTTAAATTAACGACACATGAAGGCAAAGAAGTTCGTTTTTTTGACGATTTAGTTAAAGATAAGATTGTCGTTTTTAATTTTATTTATACAACCTGCCCAGACTCATGTCCATTAGAAACTGCTCAACTAAAAAAAGTACAAGATATACTCGGTGATCGACTAGGTAAAGATGTCTTCTTTTATTCTATTACTGTTGATCCCAAAACCGATACACCCGCGAAGCTAAAGAAATACCGCGAAAAATTTGGAGCAAAGTGGACTTTCTTAACTGGAAAAAATGAAGAAATCATTGAGATAAGAAAAAAGCTCGGCTTATATATTGAAGAAATACAAGATGGATCAAATAACCACAATGTGAGTATGATCATCGGTAACCAAAAAACAGGACGTTGGATGAAACGTTCACCGTTTGAAAACCCCTACGTATTAGCAGACCAGGTCGGTAACTGGCTAACTGGTTGGAAAGCCGCCCCTAAAGGTAAAGGCTATGAAACTGCGCCTGAATTACGTAATATCACTGCTGGAGAACAATTGTTCCGTACTCGCTGTGATATTTGCCACACGATAACAGGAAAAGAGTTGCCTAATGCGCTAGGCCCAGATCTACTAGGTGTGAGCAAAAGACGAGAAATGAGTTGGTTGCTTAACTGGCTTCGTGCGCCCGATCAAATGTTAACAGACAAAGATCCTATTGCCATGGCCCTATTTAAACAATATGATAGCTTAGCCATGCCGAATATGCGTTTGAATCGCCAGGAAGCTGACGATCTTGTTGAATATATTCAACAAGAAACTAAAAGAATAACTGAAGGTCCATCGGAGAAAATCTTTAGTCGTAAAAATATGTCTGTTTTAGGGTCTGTCAAAACTAAACCGAGTGCAGATGTTGTTGCCGTTATGAATGTCTGGGTGCGTGAGGCTTTGCCAGATTCTGAGGCAAATGCAGGTTATATGACACTGATTAACGTTGGCTCAGAAGAGGTTACTTTAATTAGAATAAAAAGTGATTCTTTTAACAAAGTTGAGGTCCATGAAATGGCCGTGGTTGATGGATTAATGAATATGCGAGAGCTTAAAACTCTAACCATTCCGGTTAATGATCAAGTAAAGCTCGCTCCCGGTGGTAAGCATTTGATGATGATATCACCAAAAAAGGATTTGGTTCAGGGAGACAAGGTTGACCTTACATTGATCTTTAGTTCAGGTGAATCGCAAACAGTATCCGTCGAAGTGAAAGCTCAGTAACAAATTATATTAAATCATCTTCTTTATTGTAGTTGGAGAAAATAAATGCCTAAAATTATGAAATATATATTACCCGTATTAATTGCCGTTTCTGGTTTTCTTATTTACGATAATTATTATGCGGTCGTTAACGAACAAAATATTGTAGATAAAGAGAAAAAAGTCATTCCTGTTGATAAGAAAGCCGAAATAATCCAGGTGGTTTTTGAAACAAACGTAGGTGAGATTATCATTGATCTTGAACCAGAAAAAGCGCCAATAACAGTCGAAAATTTTCTCGCTTATGTTGACAATGGTTTTTATAGCAACACTTTATTTCATCGGGTTATTCCAAGCTTTATGATTCAGGGGGGCGGCTTTGAAAAAGAAATGAAAATAAAGCGTACTCGTGCAACTATTAACAACGAGTCATTTAATGGTTTGTTAAATGAGCGAGGAACGATTTCCATGGCTCGAAAAAATTCGCCCAATAGTGCGACGTCTCAGTTTTTTATTAATATAAAAAATAATCGTCAATTGGACGCCAATGGCAAAAAAGCAGGTTACGCGGTTTTTGGCAAAGTTAGTCAAGGTATGGATGTGGTCGATAAAATTGCTCTAACCCCGACGTTAAAAGCTGGACAATTTAGTGATGTACCCAAAGACGATATCGTTATTTTATCTGTGAAGCGTAAACAAGCTGTTGCAGAGATTGCCAACGAGGCCAATAAAGAAAAACAAGCTTTTATAGCTGGTGAGCACTATATTGTTTTAGATGAGCCTTATGCTACCCGCGACAGTTCAAAAATTGAAGTGTTAGAAGCTTTTTCTTATGGCTGTGGACATTGTTATGGTATTGACCCTGATATTGAGCAATGGTTAGAAAAGCAGCCCGCTGACGTTGACTTTGTTCGTTTTCCTGCTATTTGGAATAGTGCGATGACCTTGTATTCGCAAGCATTCTATACTGCGGTTGAGCTGAAGGTTCACAAATTGACTCACCAGCCTCTATTTGAAGCCATTGTAGTTGAACAAAAGAAACTAAGTAATGCCACAGAGTTAGCCAGCTTTTTTGAGTTTTACGGTGTCTCTAAAAAGCTATTTATTGAAACATTTAATTCCCCAAAAATTAAAAAACTCGTTGAGTTAGCTAAGGTTCGGACCACAAAATATACCTTGGCAAGTGTTCCGGAAGTGATTGTTAATGGTAAATACCGAGTAAATCCAATGCGTGCAGGAGGGCAACAACAACTGTTTGAATTAGTGGATTTTTTAGTCGATAAAGAAAGACAAAAATTAATCAACTAAAATCTAAATAGTGACTATAATCAGAAATAAAGAGCTTGCTTGACTACGAAAAACACAGTCATCTGAGCTCTTATACCTATCAATAGCCTGTCTCAAAAATCTGAATCGAACGTTCATAAAATTATGCAAGGCCTACTATTGACCTTGTTAGTTAAGTAACCACAGGTTTGGATAAGATTCATTTGCGTAAGATCAAATTACTAGTTTCTGAACTGAGAACAGTTTCACATATCTCAATCTGAGAGGTTTGAGGGCTTGCAATTCAACCATTTTGTAGCGTAGTATATATATATGCTACTTTAATTTTTTGGGGGATGAACTCACGTTTGTTCAGTATATAATATCTTTTAGCGGTAGAGTTGGATTTTTCTAGCTCTGTATTTTGAGGAGAAATTATGAATGATGAAACCGATCGGTTGCAAGAATACCCTAAGGAAATACTTCATTCATGGAAAAGTATTGCTAAATACTTGAATCGCTGTGTAAGAACGGCGAGACGTTGGGAAGAAACCGAAGCATTACCTGTTAGACGACATAAACATTTAAAAAATAATACGGTTTACGCTTATGTCAGTGAATTAGAAAAATGGCGTGAACAACGTGAAATTCCTAATGCTTTTCTTAAGCGTTATGAAGTAAACGGAAAAGCAAGTATCGCCAATCCGACATTTTGGAAAAATATTACTTCATGGTTGCACGAGTAGTAGTGGATTACAAAATTTTACCGAGAAATATTAAAGTTTCTAAAAATGTTTAAATTGCATGCATTTATTTTTTAAGCTTAGACCGAAAGCCAATTTTGACATTCTACTTCATTATAAAACAGTTCAACATTTGTCAAACGCGCTCCTAATATGGTTCTAAGTGCAACGATCCGCCCAAAAGAATACTGTTTAATAATAAACCCCGTCTTTCGTACTTTTCCAGCCATTTCCTGGCGAAGATGCATTTGAAATATTTTGAGAGCAGGTTCCGACATATTAATAACTTCTGTCAAGTCATAAATACAATCTAAATAGTCCTGCATATTTCTTTTGTGACAATGTTGGTTATAAGTTTCTATGGATTTGATTATTAAATTCTGTGAAATTTCACCATAAAAAATATTTCTTGTTTCGTTATTTTGAATAAACATGTCAATACTTCCACGTATGTCAGTTATGTCAATTCGGAGTACGGATTCGTTATCATCATATTTTTTTACCAGCACGTGTTTACCTCAAGAGTTAAGTTGTTATTTTTGTTTACTGAAAAAACTTTAAAGAAGTATATAAATATACTACGGCATATGGTGCGCGGCGTAAATCTCATTTCGTTATAAAAAGTAAAAAATTTATATCATTTAAGATAAACTAAAAAAATTGAAATAAGTATTGCTATTTTTTGTGAAAAACGTGGAGTAGTTACTGGTTTAATTAGGCGGGAGGTGCTAAAGATTGTTGAATTATCGGGTTATCGGGTTATCGAGTATTTATCAAATAATTCAACCTGGCCCAATATCGAACTCTTGTGGAATACTTTATGTTTATTAAGCATTCTCATCACTTTGGTAGGGAGTTCTTGTTCTTTGTCTAAGGCAAATAATCTATGAAACAAGTGTTCGCGCATAAATCCCATGTGATTCATGCAGGATATATACAATGATCGGCTCCAGTAACATTGGTATATTTGAGTTAATGAGCGATTAAATAACGCAAGTAGCGAGCTATTTCCATCACACACTAAATTTAACTGCTGACTTGACCAAAATTTAATAACCTCTTGACTGCCTTCAGTAACTACTTGCTTAATTTTTTTTGTTTTCACCTTTTCATAGGATTGAAGATAAACTTCAATACCATTGTTTGCAGCATTTTGAATATGAGGTAGCAAAATTTCTAAGGGTTGAGGAAATACATCAAGCACAATGATTTGTTGGGCATTATTAATCATCTCTATTGCTTTACTAATAGCCAGCTCAGCGGATCGAATATTATAGACCCCTTCGTTTCTCTCAACAGGTTCGGGTTTAGCCAGTTTCTTTTTTGCTTTATCAGCGAGGTTTGAATAGGCATCTATTCGATTGTCTAAAAACTCTTCTGGCGATACCGCAACACACAAAGTATTCTCACCGGCTTCTGTCATAACAGCCCCTAGTGATGTTAAACGATCAATGGCCTTGTATACATTTGCGGTTGGTTTATTTAATTGTTTACCTATCTTATAAGCCGTTACACCATTGGTACTCAGCAGGCACTGATATACCTCTGCTTCAAGGTTGTTGAGCCCAAGTTGTTGTAATATATGCGAAATATCATTTTTTTCGTTCATAGTTAAGGACTAATAAAAGGTAAGCCTAATTTATGGTGAAACACTATATATCAGAGAGGTACAAAAAAGAACTAGTTTTTTGCGATGTTTTAGAATGAAATTATACGCGAACACCAGTAATTATTTAGTTTCTTTCCTCATTTGGTAAAAAGACTTCATTGACGACCTCTTTTAGGATTTTCAAAGTTAACGGTTTAACAAGACAACGACTCATACCGGCTTGTAGACAAATTTTTAGATCTTCTGAACTTGCGCTGCCTGACAGTCCAATAATGATCGGAGCCGTGTTTTGTTGATTTTGTGATAATATTTTTAATGTAGCCTCCGGTCCGTCCATAACCGGCATCAAAGAATCCATAAAGATAAGAGCGTAAGAATTTCCCATCGCCTTTTCTGTAGCATCTTTGCCATTCTTTGCTTC
>JAUUYO010000025.1 GCA_030590405.1 Kangiellaceae bacterium | reverse complement strand
AGGCAAACGTCGATATCGTTTACCGCTGGCATTATAAATTGCATTACACAGTGCCGGGGCAAATGGTGGAACGCCTGGCTCCCCGACTCCTGCCGGTAGATGTTCACTTTTAACAATATCCACATTAACTTCCGGCACCTGGCCGAATCGGGCTAATTGATAATCATGAAAATTACTTTGCTCGACAATGCCATTGTTTGCCGTGATCTCTCCATAATAAGCATTCGAGGTTGAAAAAATTGCCGCCCCTTCCATCTGTGAGCGAACTCTATCGGGGTTGATCACTTTGCCTGCATCAACGGCATAATAAACTTTTTCGATCTGGACTTTGCCTTTTTTCATTGATACTTCGACGATCGTTGCGATATAACTGCAAAAACTTCGGTGAGCGGCAATACCAATGCCGTGGCCTTTTGGTAATTTTTTACCCCAGTTGGCATTTTCTGCGACCACATTAATCACATTTTTTAATCTTGCGGTATCAATTGGGAAGTCATCAGATTTTTCGCCGTAATTACTGTATTTACATTCATCTTTACTGAGATCAATATGCTGATCTTTGCCGATCAGGGATAACAAATAATCTTTGGGATCAACCCCAGAATGCACTGCCATTTCATCAGCGAATGAACTCACCGCAAAAGCGTTGTTAATATTGGTCACCGATCGTAGCCAACCAATTCGCATAAAGGTATCACTTTCCCCGTTAGTTATTTTTATATTGGGCAGATCAAATGGCATATCAGCTTGACCCAAATTAGCGCTACCGGCTTGCTTGGTGCTGGGATCAAAGATTGAGCCGATCGGATGATTGACCATGCCATGATACCACCCTGTGGCTTTGCCTGACTTATCAAAAGCCGCGGAGAGTGTTTGATAACTGGGGGAATGATAATAACCATGTTTGATTTCATCTTCACGGGTCCATAAAACTTTGATCGGTAGTTGAGTTTCATTGGCCAGATAAACCGCTTCAGATACATAGTCAGGTTTTGATTTTCGGCCAAAAGCGCCGCCCAGTAAAGTGACGTTAATTTTTACCGTCGCGGCCTTTCGTTTGGGAATGTCCATCACCGCCATGGCATTTCGCTGCGCAGCTTGTGGGGTTTGAGTGCAAGTCCACACATCGACGCCATTTTCTGAAACCACCGCAGTTGCCGCTGGTGGCTCCATCATGGCATGGGCTAAGCTGCCCACATGATAATCATGGCTGATGACTTGATCGGCGGTTTGTTTGGCTTTGTCCCAATCACCTCTGTTTCTCACAGTATGCGGTGGATTTTTTAGCGCTTCGATAAAATTATTTTCATATTCGCGAGTATTATAAACGGCATTGTCGCCATGCTCCCATTCGATGACCAGCTTGTCTCTGCCTTGTATCGCGGCCCAGGTATTTTCGGCGATCACCGCTATGCCGCCTAACATGTTAAAAGCGGCGGGAGCTGATAATGCAGGCATTTCAACCACTTTGATGACGCCGGGAATTTTGAGAGTTTCGCTGGCATCATAAGATTTCACTTTACCAAACAATACCGGCGGTCTGGCAATCACCGAATATTTCATGCCATCGAGCGTCACATCAAATCCATAGATGGCTTTTCCTGTGACCATGTCCTTAGCATCGATAATTTTCATATCCTGTTTACCGACGTAGCGATGCTCTGCTTCGGTTTTTAACTTTAAGTTTGCCTTATCTGGTACTGGTAGTTTGGCAGCGATTTCGACCAACTGAGAAAAATCCAGAGTCTCAGAGCTGTTAGCCAGTTTTGCCTGATGGTTATAAATGGTGACTTGATCCGGGCTGACCTTCCAAACTTGCGCGGCAGCCGTTTGTAACATAGAGCGTGCGGTTGCCCCTGCTTGTTTCAGACGATAATAAAATCGTCTGACGCTACGAGAGCCATCGGTATTCTGGCTGCCGTATTTGGTATCTCCCAACGCTTGTTTAACCACCACGCGATCCCAATCACATTCCATTTCATCAGCAACCAATAGCGGCAATGAACTTTTAATGCCTTGTCCCATTTCCGAGCGATGGGAAATGATGGTCACGGTGCCTTCTTTATCCATGGAAATAAACACATCGGGGGAAAATTCATCGCTATTTTCTGATTGATTGCTGACGCAAGATAATTGCATTCCAATGACTAAACTTGAGCCGGTCAGGCCGACCCCTTTGATAAATCGCCGCCGACTGATATTTTGTATGATAGCTGTTTCGAGCAATGTTTCAGAATTGTGCTGCGATTGCTTATCGCTCGTACTTTGATTGGTGATGACCCCAATTTTATTGAGAAAACTCATACTATTTTACCTCCCTGGCAAGTTTTGCGGCCTTGTGGATCGCCGAGCGAATTCGTGGATAAGTACCGCATCGGCAAAGATTTCCAGACATCGCCTGATCGATATCCTGATCGGAAGGTTGCGGGTTTTTGTTTAGCAGTGAAGCGGCCGACATGATTTGTCCGGTTTGGCAGTAACCGCATTGCGGTACATTGAGTTCCATCCAGGCCTGTTGCAAAGGGTGATCAGCATTTTCTGATAAACCTTCGATGGTAGTGACCTGTTTACCAACAGCGGCGGAGATCGGTAAAACACAAGAGCGTGTTGCCTCACCATCAATATGTACGGTACAAGCGCCACAAAGACCTTTGCCACAACCGTATTTACTGCCAGTCAGTTTGATAATATCGCGTAATGCCCATAACAAAGGCATCTCCGCAGAGGCATCGAGCTGATGTACACTACCGTTTATTGTGAGTTCAATCATTGTTGTTCTCCTATTTATTTGTTCTCTTTTACCTGTAGGAATATTCCTTAAATTCGGTTAAATCATCTTTAGTATCTAAATCAAAAGCCGCATTTTTCAATAAAACGGCAGTCACACGGGTTTGATTTTTTTTTAAAATATCCCGTGCCCCTTTTTCTTTTAATGCCATCAGTGACGCAAAATATGGTTTTGGAAAGATCGCTGGCGCACCTTTGATGAGTTTATTGCATTTTTTTTCAAAATATTGACTGGCAACTATTTTTTGCGGATTACTTTGCCAGGTTTGAATTAACCGTTCTAAATCTGATCCAGTTAAGCGATATTGATCGCATAATAAAATCATCACCGCATCAATTTTATCCGACAAAAAATTAACACCACACGAGATTGAGCTACCCATGCCTTGTTGCCAACTTTCATTAATTAGAATTTTGCTGGTCGAATATTTTAATTTTGTTTCCAATCGCTCTGCCTCATAGCCTAAAACACAAACAGAATTTTCGCTGAATCGCTTAGCTATATTAATACTTTGTTGTAGTAAGCTAACCCCTGCGATTTCTACTAACTGTTTTGCTTGACCCAAACGGGAGGAATTACCTGCTGCGATAATCACGATACCCAGTTTTGCTGGTGATAATTTTTTCATCGGGTTGGATCGCGATAACAAAAGCCAACTTGCTTGTCATTGAGCACCGCCTGGATTTCACTGATGATTGCCAGCGCGATAGTTTCTGGCGAATCTGCACCAATATTCAAGCCGATCGGCGCAAAAATTCGGCCTTCATGTTCAGAAAACTGAGTGCCACATTGCTCCAGTAATTTATCCCGTCTTTTAGTTGGACCTAACAATCCTAAATAAGCAATGGGACTTTCAATTAGCCGCGTCAGGTAAGCTTGATCTCGCTCAAATTGGTGGCTCATCATAATCGCGCTGTCAAAAGGGTGTAACTCAAAGTTTTTCCAGGCGGAACGCTTTATATGTTCGATGTGATCGGCAAAAGGAAATTTATTTTTATCTGCATAATCTTGACGATGGTCGATCACAGTTGTTTTCCAACCGATTTGATTGGCGATTGCAGTCACAGGAGGGACATCCGGTGAGCCACCACAAATAAGTAAATGATGGGGGGCGTTTAAGGGAATAGAGAGTAGAGCATCTGAATCAGAAATTTTTATATCAGGGTTAGCTTGTGGCTCAAAACGGATCTGATGATTGTTTTTAAGATCAAGTAACAAGTACAGGCTGGTTCCGCTATTCAATAGTTTTAAGCTGAAAAAAAAATTAAAATGCTGTTGGTTGGCGGGTAGATATTTGAGTAAAATACTGATTTCACCATCACAGCCTGATCCCATGCCCCACAGCATATCCGCTTCATCACGCATATTATATTTGATGATTTGATCCTTTTGCCGGGCAAATACTTTTTGACTGCGAGCTACGATATCCCCTTCCAGGCAGCCACCACTTAAAAGCCCCCAAAATTTAAGGCTTTGTTCAATGAGCATGATTGCGCCGGTTTTGCGATAAGTCGAACCGTCGGTCGTAATTATGATCGCGGCAACATAGTTTTTGTCTGGATCAAAATCCTGCAATGAGCTGAGTAAACTACGCATTGCTCATTCTTCCGCTTGACTGAACTTTGGGAGAGCTGAAGGCCGCTATGGCGGTTTGCCAGGGGAGTAACGCGCAGTTAATGCGAGTAGGATGAGCGCTAATCGGTAGTAAAATATCGAACTCTGCGGATTTTTGAGTTTCCGAATGGTTTGCCGTCAAAAGGCTATTATTCAGCGAGCCGCATGGATGATTCAGTTGTGTTTTTAAATATTGATAATATGATTGTAATGTTTCGAGATTGATACCGATGGATAACAAACACAAAATTGAGGCTGAAGCAGTACAGATCGCACAACTATCAGATCTAAAAGAGATGTCATCAATCGTCTCTGAACGGCTATCAACTTGCATAGACAAACTGATTTCATCGCCACAGCTAGCATTATAACCTTCTGAAAAGTGCGATATGTTGATGTGTTTATTCAATCCTATCGGAGCCTGATAGTGTTTTTTTAAGGCCTGCTGGTAGAGATTGTTCATGTTGATCACTCTCTTGTAGTTCTTATTAGCTCTGTGGTATTTTATCTCTTCAACAAGATTATCGCTAATCTTGAATGGTTGCAAATTGTAAACAATTACCCTGTTAAAGTAATTAATTTATATTTGGCACGTCAAAACAACAATACTAATAAAATTTAAGGAACTTTTTGATGTCTATAAAAACAATTTTAGTGGTTTTGTCGCTCACTATCTTTACTTTGAGTGGGTGTGATGCAGACAATAACGCTCAACAATCAACTAACCAAACCGCCCAACCAGACAGTGCTTATCAGGGGACTGACTGGACACTGAATAATCTGGCAGGTGAGTTAATTACTTTGTCAGATTATCAGGGAAGGCCAACATTACTTGTATTTTGGGCCACTTGGTGCCCTTATTGTAAAAAACTACTGCCAGGCATTGCTGAGCTGAACGAAAAATATGAGAGCCAGGGTCTTAAGGTTTTAGCTGTTAATATTAGAGAAGACTGGAAGCCTGAGGTTTATTGGCGAAATTTTGGCTATCAATTTGATACGGTTTTAGAAGGTGATGAAGTCGCTAAAATATACGGGGTTAGTGGGACTCCAGGGGTTGTATTTATTGCCCCATCGGGGAAGGTTTTAGGGGTACAATCATTTTCTGATCCACACCACCCATTACTTGAGCGTTTTGCCAAAGAAGGGCTCGCTATGATGGACAAGCAGCAATAGAAGTTCATCATAAAGGTTAGAATAGATGTTGGCCTTCATCAGGCCAATATCGGGTGTGAGGGGCTTGAAGGATTTGTTGGCTTAAAAGCCAACCTACGAAACTAACTTCTAGCAATATTCAGAATAGGGATTTTCCTGACTAAAACTAAGCGGTTTCTCAAACTTAGACAGTTCAATGCCTTTGTCGGTAATCACTAAATCATCTTCATTCATCACCTCTGAACCAAAATGATAAATGGCTTTAAATTCGCCATTAATCACTGACTCATCATAGGCTTTGGCGGTTTGTGCGACTTTCTCATTGAGCAAATGATATTGGGCTATTCTGGCAGGGCCATATTTATTTTCCAGCATTTCCATGGTGGTTTGTGGGCTAAGAATGAGTCCGGTGGCATTATTACCACCAAAGCCTTTGGAGTTGATGATCGCAGCTTTCATTTCAATGCCTTTTTCGCCAACTTTAGTGTGGTCAATACAAAAGTGTAAATTGGAATCAAATACATCACTAGCGATTTTATCGATGGTATTGATTCCTGGAATAACGCCATACTCCCAAACACCTAAAGTGGCTGTCAGTTGGTCGCCACCGGCAGGGCCTAGCGAATGGCCTACGTAAGATTTAATTGCCGCAACATTCCAGTCTTCAATTTTAAATGTTTTAGCCACTTCGTTAAGAATATGCGATTCGCTAACTCGGTTTTGCGGAGTGCCAGTTCCATGTGCCTGGGCGAAGGTTTGTTTAACCCCTTCTTCCCCCAAAATATTTTTTGCCAGCGACATGGCTTTGGCGACCGTTACATAATTTCCAATGCCTGGCGATGAAATTGACTTTTTATTTGCATCGGCATTAACAAATACATCGGCAACGGAAGCATAGATGGTTGCGCCGAGTTCGAGGGCTAGCTCATCGTCCATAATCACAAAAAATTGAGCGCCTTCTGAGATAGTAAATCCGGCATTTTCGGCAAATGGGCGACTGGCGCGGCGGTTATCAACGGTGTCAGTTCCGTCCAGTTCTGCTAATTGAATATCTTCCGAGAGCGCTCCCATGGCTTTAAAGCCTTCGATAACTTCCGGTTCTACCGGCGCTTCGGCACCGCCAACGATCACCACTCTGGCAAGTCCCGATTGAATATCGCCGATACCTTGTCTGAGGTTATATAAAAATGTCGCGCAAGCACCCAGATTGGTGCCTGTAGAACCAACACTATTAATCATATAGCTGTTAATAAAATCAGCGGGCATTTGCGATAGCATCAGCGGCATTTGCTTGGAACTCACTCGTCCACCTTTAAGCCAGGCCTGGGCGAGTCCTCGACCACCAAAATCATCGAGTTGGCCAATCGCTGAACCAGCATAAACCGACACTTCGTCCGGTTGAATATGTTTTAGAATTTCCTGCCATTCGATACCGATCGACTGTAATGCATCGGAGGCGCCAAATACCGTGAGTTGTAGGCCTTTGGGTTGATTTCTTGAAGTATATAAAACCGCAGGATCAAAGCCGGTTGGTAATTGTCCGGCGCTAGTCACCGCTGAACGATGCTTCTCCGGGATCATGACTTCCAGCTCACCTTCAATGGTGACATTTAAACGGCCTTTTTCAAGTTCTTCAATTTTCCAGTTGTCGGGAATATGTTTTGGCAATTGTCTTTGGCTGATCTGAAAATGAATGGTTTCAGCATTGGATTTCAAATTGGCTTTTTTATGGATATTAATTTCATCTAAATCAAAGGTCTGTTTTTCGATCTTTCGGATCAATGTTTGTGATAGCAAAGTCTCTTTGTCGGTATCTTCAGGCTGGTTGGTCAGCGTCGCCAAACCTTTAAACATGGGGGCAGTATCGGATTCAGGCAAAGCCTCATGCACCATTCTGCGGTAACTGTGATGGAAGGAGCTACGGCCAGCGGCATTGATGCCACCAAATCCTACAATTACGGGTAATTTTCTCATTGATTAATCTCTTAAATGTATTGAACCCTGAACGGAGTCGAAGGAAGAACTTGATTTGGTCGCTAGTATAGTAGCTAAAAGGGAATAGTTGTAGGATAATATAGCCATCATATTGTACAAATGAGCCGTGGGCTGGCCCCTGGACTCAGCCGGAGACGTAATGCATCCGTCACTTTTTATTTGTTATTCAAGAGCGCTTCTCACCGGTTTGAGCCTGCCGATGGAAATGATCAGCTCGGCCAGATCGATCGCCCAAATTAAACAAGGGCATCGGGTGAAATGGGATTGTCTGGTTGTTTCATCTTCTTTGCAGGGAAATAAAGCGATCCAGCTGGCTAACGGCATCAAAATATTGCCAGATTTCAATCTCAAAACAGCCCCCAAAGCTCACACTATTTTTGTCCCTCCCATTTGGGGTAAACCGGGCGTTGTAATAGCTAAGAACCCGCAATTAATTGATTGGTTGATAGAGCAACACCAGATTGGCAGTCAAATTGTTGCCACCGGGACCGGTGTTTGCCTGTTAGCCCACGCGGGGTTATTAGACAATAAGATTGCCACCACCCACTGGTATTATTTCGACGAGTTCGAAAAACGATATCCTGAGGTTAACTTGCAAAGGCAACATTTTATCACTCAAGATGGTTCGATCACTTGCACCGGCAGTATTAACGCATTGGTCGATTTGACCCTGTATTTTATCGAAAATCAGTTTGGTAAAGAGGTCAGTCAAATTATCGAGCAACATTACAGCCATGAAATTAATCGGACTTACGATAAACCCTGGTTTGCTAAAGGGGCCAGCCGCCATCCCGATGAAGGCATTGTTGAAGTTCAGCAATGGATGCAGTTGCACTATTCGCAAAGCTTTGATCTGAAGTCACTTAGCGAAATGGCTAATATGAGCACTCGCAATTTTTCGCGACGCTTTAAAAGTGCAGTGGGTAAATCGCCACTTGCTTATGGCGTCGATTTAAAGATCAAAACCGCGCAAGATTTACTTAAAGAAACCAACCTCAATCATCAGGATATCGCTGACCATCTCGGTTACAAAGATAACGCTTTTTTTGCCAGGCAATTTAAGCAGAAAACCAAGCTGACGCCAGGCGAATACCGGGAGATGGTGCGAGGTAAATTATTTGATATCAGTTAAACAATTGAATCTTCTATCAGAAAATACTAATATGGCTGACTTAAATAAGTTGTTATCCTTGAGTATGAAACTATGAATCTAAACCTGAATCTAAACCTGAATCTGACATTAAAGTTGTTGTTAAGTGCGATTATCCTGTTTGCCAGTCAAAGTGCTTATACCGCAAAGCAATCAGACAACCGTGCGGCGGCGATCATTGATAATCAAATTATTACCAATCAACAAGTATTTGATAGTATTACCGGCAAACTTTATGAAGCGGAAATGAAGGTTTATGAAGTTAAACTTAATCAATTGAATAGCATGTTGCTATCCCGATTGATAGAATCTCACCCCTTAAATAAAGGAATGAATTCCCAAGAATTTTTAAACAAGTTTGTGATCAAAAATGTCACCACTTCACCTCAGGAAGTTGAACAATTTATCAAAGCCAATCGCATACCTGCCGAGAAAACAAACCCTGAACTAAAAGAAAAAGTGACCGAGTATATCAAAAGTGATAAAGCCCGAGTGGCCGTTGCAAATTGGTTTGCTATTCAAAGTAAAGAGCATGGTGTGGTGATTAACTTGATAAAACCACAGCGACCAAGGCTAGATGTTCCCATCGGAAATGCTCCGGTGCTTGGTGATAAAAATGCAAAAATTACGATTATCGAATATTCTGACTTTCAATGCCCTTATTGTGCCTCGGCTGAAAGCAAAATCAAACGTTTACAAAAGGATTATCCTGGTAATATAAAATTAGTCTATAAAAATTTTCCGCTCGGATTTCATGGTGAAGCCTTCATTGCCGCCGAAGCTGGGCTTTGCGCTCACGAGCAATCCGATGAATATTTTTGGCAATTGCATGAAATGATGTTTGCTGATCCAAGAGGACTCAAACGAGTTGGGTTAAAAAGCAAAGCCACTAAGTTAGGCCTGAATGTGGAACAGTTTGAAAAATGCATGGACGATAAAAAATATTACAGCAGCATCAATCGTGATATCGCCGAAGGGAAAAAAATTGGGGTGAATTCGACCCCAATATTTTTTATCAATGGCATTATTGTAAAAGGTAATAAAGCTTATAAAGAATTTACCGATATTGTTGATGCAGAGTTAGCTGATTAATCGGCTGTTTTGTGAGAGAATGTCAATCAACAGGCTGTTTATTTCTCTTATAATTTCTCAACCGATGAGAAAAAATTATGACTAAAAAAGCGCTGATTGTTGATGATTCGAGGCTCGCGTGTCGAGTACTGGCTAAAATGCTTGATGGTTTTAATATCACAAGCGATGAGGTATATTCGGCAGAAAATGCCTTGGAATATCTTAATAAAAAACAACCAGATATTATTTTTCTAGACCATATCATGCCCGGCATGAACGGACTGGAAATGATGAAAATTCTCAAGAATAATCCGACCACTGCGACCATTCCCGTGATGATGTACACCTCCAAGGAAGGTGGCGTTTATTTTGGTCAGGCGCGTTCACTGGGAGCTATTGATGTTTTACCAAAAGGCCTGGAAGAAACCCATCTACGCAAGGCTCTCGAAAAAATTGGTTTACTCAACCTCAGTGAAGAGACATCAATAAATCAGAATCAACCTGTAGAAAAAAATAAAATAGTTGCGCCTCTGTTAGACTCCCATTCGCCTGAATTGGCTAAACCTCCTGCCTCTGCGACTCACGCACCGCAAGTGCCGACAAAACAACCCCAACAAGACTGGAAAGAGTTTTGGTATCAAACGGTTGAGCCATATCTGGTAAAGAAAAAAGAACAACATCAGCAAGAGCAACAGTATAATACCAGGTTACAGACCAGAAAACTGACCCGCGAATTGCACAGTACGCTAGAGCAGTTTGAGCATGCATTAGTTCTGCGGTTGGAATCTCATGCTGATTTTGTGGCAAGCACTCAGGCCGCATCAAAAAGTGTTCGACGAAAATCGTATCTGACACTAGCCACTTTGATCCTGGCACTTCAAATTGGGATCTTTTGGCAGCTGTGGAGTGGCAATCAATTATCTCGTTCATTAAAACTTGCACAGCTGGAAAATAACACTGGGCAGGAAAATATCAACCAGCAGCTAGCCAGTCTGAGCGCTGAAGTTAATCAACTAGAACTATCGAGTCACCCTCAGCAAAGCCGTGCTGAGAAACCTTATTTGCCAGGGGTGGTGTTAGTTGACCAACAAAACCAGCTGATCGCCGAGTTACTGCTGATTGATGTTAACAATGGCCTTTATCGTGGCACCACCTCAAATGGATATGTGTTTACGGTGAATGCTCAGGGAAAATTCGTGAAAAATATGGGGACTCTATATTTTCTGACAGACAATTGTGTTGGCGATGTGTTTGTAAAATCTCCTGCGGGGGTGATTCTTAAAAATGATAGTGAATGGTTATGGTACGTTGACCGTTTAGCCGAAGAAGTTGTAATGAATGTCAATTCGCTCCTGACTTCAACTAACCAATGCACTCTTTTGTCCAATGAGGAACTGAGTTTAAACCGGCTGCAGCAAAATGTGTATTTTGAAACAGGTATCGATGATCATCAACCGATACGGCTTATTTTTAAATAAGCGCCACTCGCAATGACTGTTTAATATAGTTGAGCAGCTACACTAAAATTTTGGTAACCTCTTTTAAACCACCAATGAATGCATTGATGTCTTGTGAATCATTATAAAGGCCGATGGAAGCTCTGACGCAATGTTTGACGCCAATTGCGTTTAAGCAAGGCTGTGCACAATGATGCCCCGCTCTCACCGCCACCTGATGATCCGATAAAATTGAAGCGATATCATGGCAGTGAAATTGTGCTGAGACAAAACTAAGTAAATTTTTACTGTGTGAGTGGGAAATAATTTGATAGCCATCCAGAGCCTGGAATTTGTCTAACAAATCAGCATAAAGCCTTTGCTCATATTCGATAATATTTTCCAGTCCAATTTTATTAATATAATCCAGCGCCGCAGAAAGTCCCACCAGTGTAATCAAGTTGGCGCTACCGGCTTCTAATCGAGTGATCCCTTCGCTTAACTGATAATTGGTAGTGGTGGTTTTTTTGACGATACCACCGCCCAGCAGCAATGGTTCAATCGATTCTGGTTGCTTAACATAAAGGAGACCACTGCCTCCCGGTGCGTAGAGTTTATGTCCGGAAAAAGCGTAATAGTCACAGTCCAGTTCACTCAGGTTAAGCCGCGTATGCGCAACCGCTTGAGCGCCATCGATTAATGTGGGCACGCCAGCTTTTTTTGCCTGTTGAATAAAATCCTCAACTGGCGGATGGTTGCCCAAAACATTAGAGCCATGAGTAAATGCGAACAGACGACAATTGTCAGCGAGCAGATTTGCCAGGCCAGATAAATCGAATTCACCTTGTTGAGTCAAAGGCAGCATATGTAACCTGGCTCCGGTTTGTTGACACAGTCTTTGCCAGGGCAGTAAATTTGAATGATGCTCCATTTCGGTAACCAAAATAGAATCTTTTGTGGTTAGACGATTCCGCAGGTTGGCCGCGACTAAATTGATTGACTCAGTGGTACTTTTAGTAAAAGCGATCTGCTCAACGTTTGCCCCGACAAAATCAGCGACTTTTTGACGACAGGTTTGTAAAATTGCGCTGGCACTTTCACTAAAGCGATACAAACCTCGCCCCGGGTTTCCATGGCCACGGCTTAAATAGTCACTGAGTGCCTGGATCACTGGTGTTGGAACCTGACAAGTAGCTGCTGAATCTAAATAGCTGATCGGTTTGTTGGCCAACGCCGGAAAGTCCGCTTTCCATGGAGAATTAATGCTCATTATTTAATCTGCTCACTCACAACTTGAGATGCGGGAAGTTAGTCCCCAGGTTAATCCAAATCGCAGCAAACACACAATAATTAAACGAATAGCGCAACAGCCCTAGAGTTACAAAGATGAACAAGGTACAATTTCGCGATTAAATCTATTGTAAATGCATAATAAATGACCAATTTCTAGCCACTGTTCGTTAGGCCGGTCAAAAAATAACCACTTCTAACCTCAATTAAGCTAAGTTCAACATAATTCGGGTTTAATATAATTAGGTAGTTTTATCCATGTTTGGAAACGTTTTAACAAAAGTATTTGGTAGTCGGAATCAACGACTGATTAAACAAATGAACAAGCGGGTTGTGACCATCAACGCGCTGGCTGATTCTGTCAAAGCGTTATCGGATGAAGATTTGACTGCTTCTACTCAAAAGTTCCGCACACGGCTGGAGCAAGGCGAAACCCTCGATGATATTCTGGACGAAGCGTTTGCGGTGGTAAGAGAAGCCGGTAAGCGAGTGCTTAATATGCGCCATTTTGATGTGCAGTTGATCGGCGGCATGGTGTTGAATAACGGCAAGATTGCCGAAATGAAAACCGGTGAAGGTAAAACCTTGGTTGCGACCCTGTCGGCTTACTTAAATGCGTTATCCGGTGAAGGTGTTCACATTATTACGGTCAATGATTATCTGGCACAACGAGATTCCGACTGGATGGGACCTTTGTATCAATTTTTAGGTTTAACCGTTGGAGTTATTTTATCGGGGCAGGATACCGAAACCAAACGAGCGGCCTATGCCTGCGACATAACTTTTGGTACTAACAACGAATACGGGTTTGATTATTTACGCGACAATATGGCTTTTTCCATCGAAGAAAAAGTTCAGCGATCATTGCATTACGCGATTATCGATGAAGTCGATTCGATCTTAATCGATGAAGCCAGAACCCCGCTGATTATTTCTGGTGCGGTGGAAGATAGCTCCGATATGTATCGAGCTATTGATAAGCTTATTCCTAATCTTGAAGTGCAAACCGATGAAGAAGATCAGGAAAGTGGTGACTACTCTGTCGATGAAAAAGCCAAGCAGGTTCACATGAGTGAACGAGGCCAGGAAAAAGTCGAAATACTATTAGTTGAAAATAAATTATTGGGTGAAGGTCAAAACCTGTACAGCGCTCAATCGATCTCCTTGTTACATCATATTAATGCCGCACTGCGCGCTCATGTTTTATTTAAGAGAGATGTTGATTATATTGTTGCCGACAACGAAGTGGTGATTGTGGATGAGCATACCGGACGAACCATGCCGGGTCGTCGTTGGTCCGATGGTTTGCATCAGGCCGTTGAGGCGAAAGAAGGGGTGAATATTCAAAATGAGAGTCAGACCCTTGCTTCGATCACTTTCCAGAATCTATTCAGACTTTATGACAAACTTTCCGGTATGACCGGAACCGCCGATACCGAAGCGTTCGAATTAAATCAAATTTATGGCCTGGAAGTGGTGGTCATGCCGACCAATAAGCAGATGTTAAGAAATGATTTGGGAGACTTGATCTTCTTGACCAAACAAGAAAAATACATGGCGATCATCGAAGACATCCTGGAAAGACGAGAAGCAGGTCAACCGATATTGGTGGGAACCGCATCGATAGAATCCTCCGAAATTTTATCACGAGTGCTTAAAGATAAAAAAATTAAACATCAGGTTTTGAACGCAAAATTCCATGAAAAAGAAGCTGACATTATTGCTCAGGCAGGTCGAGCCGGTAATGTAACGATTGCTACCAATATGGCTGGTCGTGGTACCGATATTGTGTTGGGCGGTAGTTTGCAAGCCGATTTAGATAACTTGAAAAAACCAAGCGATAATCAAATTGAAACACTCACTGAAGAATGGAAAGAGCGCCATCAACAAGTGATTGACGCTGGCGGTCTGGCGATTATTGGTACCGAGCGACACGAATCCCGTCGTATCGATAATCAGTTGCGCGGTCGTTCCGGTCGTCAGGGTGACCCAGGCGTCAGCCAGTTCTATCTTTCTCTGGAAGATGATTTAATGCGTATTTTTGCTTCCGACCGTATGGCCAGTATGATGCAAAAAATGGGCTGGGAAGAAGGCGAAGCGATTGAGCATAAATGGGTTTCTCGCGCGATTGAAAATGCGCAAAAGAAAGTGGAAACACGTAACTTTGATATTCGTAAAAACTTACTCGAATATGATGATGTGGCCAATGATCAACGTAAAGTCATTTATGAGCAACGCTCAGAATTAATGTCAACCGAAGATGTTTCTGAAACTATCAATTCACTTCGAGCGGATGTGCTTAATACGGTTATTAATCAATATATTCCACCACAAAGTATCGATGATATGTGGGACATTGAGGGTCTTGAAGGTCGCTTAAAATCAGATTTTTTGATGGAATTACCTATCAAAAAATGGTTAGACGAAGATGATAGTCTGCATGAAGAACCATTGCGCGAAAAAATATTGTCTGATTTAGTGACTGAGTATAAAGCCAAAGAACAGCAGGTTGGTGAAATTGTTATTCGCCATTTTGAAAAATCAGTAATGTTGCAAAATCTTGATAGTCATTGGAAAGAACACCTGGCTTCCATGGATCATTTACGTCAGGGGATCGGTCTTAGAAGTTATGCGCAAAAAAATCCTAAACAGGAATACAAGCGAGAAGCGTTTGAGCTATTTTTTGAAATGTTGGAAAACATCAAGTTCGATGTGATTACTATTTTGTCAAAAGTTCAGGTAAAAGATCCGGAAGATGTCGATGCGGTTGAAGAGCAAAGAAGAAAAGAAGCCCAGGCCAGCCGGGTAACTTATCAACATGACGAAGGATCTGCGATGCCGGAGCAGCAACAACAGCAACAACAACAACAGGGAGATGCAGAAGCGCATACTCCTTACACACGAGAAGGTCAGAAGGTCGGTCGTAATGAGCCTTGTCCTTGTGGTTCGGGTAAAAAGTTTAAACAGTGCCATGGGAAACTATCATAGTTTGTAGGTTTTCGTAGGGCGGATTAGCGTAGCGTCATCCGCCGATTGTTTTCATCCAATCCAAAAGTATGAAAATCAACATGGAATTATCTAGTTTGACTACTGTTCGTGTCGCCGCCGGTATTATCCTGCAAAGTTCCCCCAAAAATATTCAACAAGTTTTGATTGCTAAACGCCCTCAAGACAAACATCAAGGCGGTCTTTGGGAATTTCCGGGAGGTAAGGTTGAACCGACTGAGTCAGCCGAGCAGGCACTGGCAAGAGAATTAAAAGAAGAGCTTAATATTTCGATTGGCGAGCCGGTATTCTTCAAGCAAATCAGTTTTGACTATGGCGATAAATTAGTTTGTCTGGATTTTTTTCAAATTGAGCAATATCAAGGTGAAGCGCTGGGCTGTGAAGGTCAAGTGATCCGCTGGGTGGCGCTTGAGCAATTAGCTAACTACACTTTTCCAGAAGCCAACTGGCCAATCGTGGATTTATTATTAAATCGAGCGATTAATAAATAACCTCAGCTCGGATTATTCAGCGTAGACCTTTTTGACTGAAAATGCCTAAAGGTTTGACTCGGACAGGCTCCTAGGGCTTTTCGTCCTGCATGACAGCCTTAGCTCTCAGGATTTGTTCTCTATCCGGAGTGATTTCAAAGCAATAATTCTGTGTCCCTTTCCAACTGACATCGGTGACCGCGCCGTTTTTATCATAAGTTACAATTCGACTACACACATCATCGGTTCCGCCAAGGTCAAACAAGGTGAGTCCAAAACCAATTGAGCTGTGACGGGAATGAGAGCCTGAACCCAGACTAATCGCGGTATTGCCCGGACTGCTCTCTTTATTAAGCCATTCGGCATAAAAATTTTCACCAATCTCTTGCTGTTTAGTTGGTAGCCCCCAATATTTGATCACTTGTTCGATGTTGGCATTTTTCCATGCCTGGAGCCGATCATCCACTTGAGTGATTGGAATACTGGTGCAAGCCGTCAGGGTCAAACAGAAGATAGTGACGATCTTAACGCGGGATTTCAGGCATTTATTAATCATGATCCATCCTTATAAACAAATTGTCTGGGCTAAAACTTTGATCTTTAGTAGAATAGCGTTCATTAATCTTAACAGTTATTTATTTAAACATCGATGATAGAATCCACATCCATACGAGAAAGAATTAAAGACCTTCAAGCGCGTAAAGAGACGCTTAGGGGGTATCTTTGACTACGATATCAAAAAAGATCGATTAGTCGAAGTTGAACGAGAGCTTGAATTGCCCGATGTGTGGAGTGAACCCGCCAGGGCGCAGGCTTTAGGTAAAGAGCGTTCGGAACTTGAAATTGTTGTCACCACCATTGATAAACTGGATAACGGATTAGCCGATTCGGACGACTTGTTAATGATGGCGGTTGAAGAAGACGATCAGGAAAGTGTTGATGAACTGGTCACTGAACTGAATGATTTAGATCAGCATTTAGCTAAATTAGAATTTAGACGCATGTTCAGTGGCGAAATGGACGCCGAAAATGGTTACATTGATATCCAATCTGGTTCCGGCGGCACCGAAGCGCAAGACTGGGCCGACATGTTATTGCGGATGTATTTGAGATGGTGCGAAAGTCGAGGGTTTAAAGCGGATATTATAGAATTGTCAGACGGTGAAGTAGCGGGCATTAAAAGTGCCACAATTAAAGTCAGCGGCGAGTATGCTTTTGGTTGGATGCGAACTGAAACCGGTGTTCACCGGCTGGTAAGAAAATCACCTTTCGATTCGGGGAGCCGCAGACATACCAGTTTTGCCAGCGTGTTTTGCTATCCTGAAGTTAAGGATGATATAGAAATCGATATTAATCCCGCAGATTTAAGAATCGATACTTATCGCGCGAGTGGAGCGGGTGGTCAGCATGTCAATAAAACCGACTCGGCGGTGCGGATTACCCATTTACCCACCAATGCGGTTGTTCAGTGTCAAAACGATCGTTCGCAACATAAAAATAAAGATCAGGCGATGAAGCTGCTAAAAGCAAAATTGTATGAACTGGAAATGCAAAAGCAAAATGCCGATAAGCAGGTGATGGAAGATGCTAAATCAGACATTGGCTGGGGCAGTCAAATTCGCTCCTATGTACTTGATCAATCGCGAATAAAAGATTTAAGAACCGGTTATGAATCCACCAATACCCAAGCAGTTCTAGATGGGGATTTAGATGGGTTTATCGAAGAAAGTTTAAAAGCAGGGTTGTAAAATAAGAGGATCAGGTGGCTGATTTCTTAGGATTAGGCCATCTCTTGACCGTAATCCGACATTTATTCCAAAAGGTGGATTACGAGCAAAAAGACACTCTAATCCACCCTACAAAGAAAACTTTAGAAACTTAGATTCAATAACGAGTGAATATCAAAACATGAACAATCAAGAAAATACTAATAGTAACAATACAGAGCGACAAATCGAAGACAATAAACTGATCGCAGAGCGAAAAGACAAGTTGGCCTCTATTCGCAAAAATTGTCCTTCCAATGGTCACCCGAATCATTTTAAACCTGAAAACTATGCTCAAGATCTACAAAATGAATTTGGCGATAAAGATAAAGAAACTATTTTAGCCATGAACCATGTGGTGAGTATTGCTGGTCGAGTCATGGCAAAACGTGGACCCTTTTTTGTTATTCAGGATATGACCGGAAGAATTCAGGCCTATGCCAGTAAAGATGCGCAAAAAGAAATCAAAGCCAAATGGAGCGGCATTGATATCGGCGATATTATCGGCGTGAAAGGTCAATTAAAATTATCCGGTCATGGTGATCTATTCGTGGGTATGAATGAATTTTATTTATTGACTAAATCACTGCGACCTTTACCTGAAAAACATGCGGGATTAAAAGATCAGGAAATTAAATATCGCCAGCGATATATTGATTTGATTACCAATGAAAATACGCGTAAAAATTTCCATATTCGAAGTCAGGTGGTTGATGGTATTCGCCGTTTTCTGGTTGAACGAAATTTTATGGAAGTGGAAACTCCCATGCTACAAGTGATCCCGGGCGGCGCGGTTGCAAGGCCATTTGTAACCCATCATAACGCCATGGATATTGACATGTACTTGCGGATCGCACCTGAGCTATATCTCAAGCGTTTAGTCGTCGGCGGTTTTGATAGGGTATTTGAAATTAACCGTAATTTCAGAAATGAAGGCTTATCGACAAGGCACAATCCAGAATTTACTATGTTAGAGTTTTATCAGGCTTACGCAGACTATAACGACCTGATGAACCTGACGGAGGATATGCTGCGCACCGTCGCTCAAGATGTTTTAGGAACTACGACTATAACCAATACAGTGAAAGATGCAGAAGGAAATATAACCGAAAGCATTGACTATGATTTTGGTTCAAAATTTGAACGTATTTCTATGGTAGATGCCATCTTAAAATACAATCCGGAATTTGATGAAAACATATTTAGAGATCCAGAAGGTAATTTTGATAAAATTCGCGAATATGCCAAACAAGTCCATGTTAAAGAACCTGCGGTTGATGGTGTTTGGGGACCGGGCAAATACATATGTGAAATTTTTGAAGAAACGGCAGAGCATTTATTAATTCAACCGACCTTTATCACAGAATACCCTTGGGAAGTCTCGCCGTTGGCCAGACGCAATGATAAAAACTCTTTTATTACCGATCGGTTTGAATTTTTTGTCGGTGGTCGAGAACTCGCTAACGGTTTTTCTGAGCTAAATGATGCAGAAGATCAGGCGGCACGATTTAAAAAGCAAGTTGAAGAAAAAGATGCTGGTGACGATGAAGCGATGCACTTTGATGATGATTATATCAATGCCTTAGAATATGGTTTACCGCCAACCGCTGGTGAAGGGATAGGAATTGATCGACTGGTAATGTTGTTTACTGATTCACCGACGATAAAAGATGTAATCT
>JAUUYO010000157.1 GCA_030590405.1 Kangiellaceae bacterium | reverse complement strand
CTAGGAGCCTGTCCGAGAATAGGAAACCTACTACGGAAAAGCTATTTTGGCTAGATTTGCCGCTCATTTTCGTTAAATAGACTGGCTATTCGTCTCAAATGACCGACAAATCTAACTCAAAATTGCTTTCCCTCGTTACGGTCTCTATTCTCGGGCAGGCTCCTAAGCCTTTTCTCTGATTTGTCAAAGAATGAAAGGCTTCCCTTTTGAAAATGAGGAATGAGAGAGTGAAAGATTTTTATGTCGTTCTAGTTGATGGAGATTATAACACCTTATCGGAGGAGTATTTGCTTTGAGTGTTACAAATCGTAAGCTCTCGCCAGGCACCATACATCGATTTGAGTGGCACCTTGCAATCTGGCCTGTTTTGCCAGTTCAGAAACTGTCATGCCCGTGGTAACCACATCATCGACAATCGCGATATGGCTAGACAGCTTAGCCTCGATACTAAAAGCATTTTTTACATTCGCCTTTCTTTCCACCGAGTCCAACCCTGACTGCGCTTTAGTTTGCTTAATACGCCGAATACCTTTGGAAAGGATTTTAATATTAAGCGCTTGGGCGAGTCGCTCTGCGATAAGTTGCGATTGATTGAATCCTCGTTGAATTAATCTTTTAGGATGCAGGGGCATCGCGATGATCTGATCTGGCAGCGCTTCACTAACATAGTGGTGTTTTATTTTTGCGACCAGATAATCACACAATAACGGCAATAATTGAAGTTGAGCCGAATATTTAAGTTGAGTAATAAACTCATTAATCGGTGCTTCGTAGTGGAACCCACTCAATGTTCTGTCGTAAGGAGGACTCTGTTTCAAACATTCGCCACAGGGGATGTTCTCCTTGGCGGCTTGCACTGAGTGGTAGGGGATTGTACACGGAAATACTGAGTTGTTGGGCGAGGCTTTTGTTAAAGGTAGACCACAGCTGACGCAGGTATGGTGCGATTGAGGTAAATTTTGGTGACAGTAATCGCACAGGATTGGTGCATTGATGGCAGCGTTGGGAGCAGTGTTTGAAGAATGGTCTGCCGTTGGAGGGATTGGGCATCCACAAAGATAACAATCACTTGAGACTCGTAACACTTTAAACAGGTCCACCGATCAGCTCTCCTTAATCCACCTGGTTATAAAGTAGACAGTTGTTAACATTGTGCTTTCATTTACTTGACAGAAAAACTATTTCACTTAATATCGCGCTCTAAATGTTGGTTAATTTAATTAGGTCTGAGTCAAACAATGAACGTCGATAATACGAGTCAAACAGCTAGCTTACAAGCGGCAACTAATCAATTGCCAAATTCTATTGCCTCCCAATTAAAAAATGACTGGCTGCGCTCCGAAATACAAACCCTTTATGATTTGCCGATGAACGATCTGTTATTTAAGGCGCAATCGATACATAGACAAAACTTTGATCCGAATCAGGTTCAAACTTCGACCCTGATGAGCATTAAAACCGGTGCTTGTCCGGAAGATTGTGCCTATTGCCCGCAAAGCGGTCATCACAATACCGGTTTGTCAAAAGAGCAGTTGGTGGCGCTGGAAGAAGTGGTGCGCAACGCCAAAAAAGCCAAACAAGCCGGAGCGACTCGGTTTTGTATGGGCGCTGCCTGGCGCAGTCCAAGAGGTAAAGATTTCCCGGTGGTGCTGGAAATGGTTAAAGAGGTTAAGCAATTGGGTATGGAAACCTGCGTGACCTTAGGCATGCTTAGCAATGAACAAGCCCACCAACTGAAAGATGCCGGACTCGATTATTACAATCATAATTTGGACACTTCCGAAGAATATTATGATCAGATCATTACCACCCGCACGTTTGCCGACAGGCTAGATACTTTAGGGCATGTCAGGGATGCTGGGATGAAAGTCTGTGCGGGCGGTATTTTGGGGATGGGAGAATCCCTGGATGATCGGCTTGGTTTACTTCAAGCGCTCGCCAATCTACCAGAACATCCGCAAAGTGTCCCAATCAATCAATTGATCGCTGTTAAAGGAACGCCGCTGCAAGATGCCAAAGCGATCGATAGTTTAGAGTTTATTCGGATGATTGCGGTCGCCAGAATTATCATGCCAAAATCTTATGTTCGATTGTCGGCAGGACGGGAAAATATGTCTGATGAAATGCAGGCGATGTGCTTTTTTGCTGGCGCAAATTCAGTTTTTTACGGCGAAAAATTGTTAACTACCGATAATCCTGATATTGATCATGACGATGATTTATTTGCACGCCTTGGGATCATTGTAGAAGGTGGGCAAATTAAAAAAACTCAGACTTGCCGAAAAGAAAATAACGAAGAAAAAACGGTTAACAAACCTTTGTATAAAAATGCTGCTCAATAAAAGTATTTAGCATGTCAAATCTTAACTCTAGCCTGTTAAATAAACTCACAGAGAGAGAACGCAAATCTCAAATGCGTGAGCGTTTGTCGCTGCAATCTGGTCAGGCGGATCAGGTCACCATCAAAGGCCGCGAATATCTTAATTTTTCTTCAAATGATTATTTAGGGTTAGCCAACAATCCAGAAACTATTTCGGCGGTCAAACAACAATTAGATGATAGCGGTTTTGGCAGTGGCGCATCACACTTAGTGACCGGCCATAATCAAATCCATGAAAAACTGGAATTAGCCGTAACTGAATTTTTACAAAGGGATTCAGCGATCACTTTTTCAACCGGGTATATGGCTAATTTATCTATTTTACAAAGCCTGGCACAAAAAGGTGATTTAATTATTGCAGATAAATTAAATCACGCTTCTCTAATCGATGGTGTCAAATTATCTAACGCGCAATCTACAAGGTACTCTCATTGTGATTTAGACTTGTTGGAAGCAAGACTAAAAAAACAGAAGGCCAATAAATGGGTGGTGACTGACAGCGTATTTAGCATGGATGGTGATATCGCACCGCTGGATAAAATCGCTGGTTTATGCAAAAAATATAAAGCAAATTTGATTGTTGATGATGCTCATGGGGTTGGCGTTCTAGGCAAACATGGCAGAGGCTGCATAGAACACTTTGGATTAACTCAAGCTGAGCTGCCGATATTAATGGGAACTTTTGGAAAAGCGCTGGGAGGTTTTGGCGCATTTGTCAGCGGTAGTCATACGCTCACTCGTTATTTAATGCAGTTTGCCCGGCCTTATGTTTATACTACCGCACTACCGGCTGCGGTGGCAGCCGGTAATTATTTTAATCTTTCTTTGATTAAAAATAATCCACAGCGGGTCACAAAATTAATCGAGAATATCGAATATTTTAAATTAAAATGTGGCAACAAAAAAATTCATTTATTGCCATCACAAACGGCGATCCAACCGATAATTATTGGTGGTTCAAAGAAACTGATTGAATTCGATAAAAGGCTAAAACAAAAGGGTGTTTTAGTGGGGGCAATTAGACCTCCGACTGTACCGATCAATAGTGATCGACTAAGGATTACCCTGAGTGCATCTCATCGTTTTGAACAGATCGATTTTTTGCTGAAACAGTTTGTTTGACGGACAAAAAAACATGCAACTTAAACCTTATGTGACAATCAGCGGAAGCGGACCCAATTTAGTGCTATTGCACGGCTGGGGATTGCACGGCGGGATCTGGCAAACGATTTTACCCCAGCTAGAGCAATGTTTTACGATTTACAATATGGATCTGCCAGGGTTTGGGCAGAGTAAATTCTCCAATGACGAGCTTGAGTGTGACTATGATATCGATTATCTGGTAAAGTCCATTGAGCAGGTTTTGCCGGAAAAATGTTATTTAATGGGATGGTCACTCGGTGGTGTAGTGGCGATGGCGTTAGCCAGGCATTGCTCGGATAAAATCGAGAAATTAATTACCGTTGCTTCAAGCCCTTGTTTTGTCGTTAAAGACAATTGGCCTTACGCGATGAATAAAGAAGTCTTAGAATCCTTTATCGGTTTGCTAAGCGAAGATTTTAAAGCCACCTTAAATCGATTTTTAATGATTCAAACCATGGGCAGTGCGACTCAAAAGCAAGATATTGCCCAGTTAAAAGAAACCGTTTTTATGCACGGACTACCCGCAGAAAAAGCCTTGAGTGGTGGCTTGCAAATATTACATGATGTTGACTTACTGGATTCACTCAACGAATTGAATATGCCGTTGTTGAGAATTTACGGAAAATTAGATACATTGGTGCCGGTGCGATCGGCCAAATTAGTGACGAAATATATCCCGCAAAGCCAGGCGGTTATTTTTAAAAAATCGGGACACGCCCCTTTTCTATCTGAGAGTGAAGCATTTGTTAATCAAGTCATTACTTTCTTAGGGCTGCCCTTAGATAAAAACGAATAAATTATGAAATTACAAAAACAGACCATTGCCGATTCATTCAGTAAAGCGGCGCCAAACTATGAAGCTTCCGCTTTCTTGCAAAAAGAAGTTGCCAGCCGATTGCTTGAGCGATTAGAGTTGATGAATGTTTCACCCAAAAACATTCTCGACGCCGGTTGCGGTACGGGCTTTTGTACTCGAATACTGGATAAAAAATTCTCTAAAGCGAAAACCATAGGAGTGGATCTTGCGCCCGGCATGATCCAGAATGCTAATCAGCAGAAAGGTTTTTTTAATAAAATAGATTATCAAGTCGCAGATATAGAGCAACTACCATTTGCAGATAATACTTTTGAACTGGTTTTTTCCAACTTGGCAGTACAATGGTTAATTGAACCCAAACAAGTCTTTCTGGAGCTAAATCGAGTGCTTAAGCCTGGTGGATTGCTGATTTTTTCTAGCTTAGGTCCAGATACTTTAATGGAGCTAAAACAAAGCTGGCAGAAAGTCGATCAAAATATACACGTGAATGATTTTCTGGATATGCATATCATTGGCGATCAGGTTTATAACGCGCGCTTTGATAATACCGTAATGGACAGAGATGTTATTACTCTGACCTATCAAACTATGCTGGGTTTAATGAAAGATCTTAAAGCCATCGGTGCCCACAATATGGATACCGAAAGGCAAAAAGGCTTATCAGGAAAATCTACGTTTGAAAAATTAAAAAATGCTTATGAAGTATTTCGTTGGGAAGACGGCCAATTACCGGCAACCTACGAAGTCGTTTATGGACATGCCTGGAAAAAAACGGGACAACCAAAAGGGGATTACCATACCTATCAGGTGGAAGTCGGCAACAAACAGAATACTCAACCGTAGGGAGGATTAGGCGTCTTTTTGCCGTAATCCACCGAAAGATGCTTAGAGATAAAATGACACCCTACGATTACTCACACCCTACGATCACTCATCGGATTAACGAACAGCTCATGCAACAACAAGAGAGAATATTCATCACAGGCACAGATACTGACGTTGGCAAAACGCTGGTGACTTGCTGTCTGATCGAAAAATTTCAAAAAGCCAATCATACGGTTACCGCAATAAAACCGGTTGCAGCTGGCTGTGAATTGATTAATGGTCAATTAATCAACTCAGATGCGCTGTCTTTAATCCAGGCTATGCAGCAAAAAATTGCCTATGAACAAGTCAATCCTGTGGCATTAAGATTACCGATAGCGCCTCATATTGCCGCTGTTCAAGAAGGTATTGAGCTAACGGTTGAAAACCTTCAACAACAATGTCATTTATATCAGACTGACTATCTTCTAGTTGAAGGTGCTGGCGGTTGGTTAGTGCCATTAAATGACGAGCAGACTCTGGCAGATTTTGCGGTTGCAGAATCTCTGGATATCATTTTGGTCGTTGGTTTAAAACTGGGTTGTATCAATCATGCGATGTTGACCGTGCAGGCGATTGAAACGGCTGGACTAAAATTAGTGGCATGGGTCGCAAATATCATTGATCCTGATATGTCAGTGATCGATGAAAATATCGAAACCTTAAAACAACGGATTAACGCGCCTTTAATCGCTAAAATCCCGTATATCAATTCAGATAACCTCATTAAAGATGCAAGCGAGTATGTTAATATAGCGCCTTTGCTGAGCGCATCATCCTAGAGACAATTCAATCATGGTTAATATCGGCCAATTCAATTTCCTTAAAATCGCCAGAAAAACCGCCCGTGGAACTTTTCTTGCCGCCGGTAATTTAGGTGAACTTTTTCTGCCCAAAGGTCAAACGCCAGAATATTGTGAAGCGGGCGATAAAATCGAAGTCTTCGTTTATCGCAACTCTGATAATGAAGCGGTCGCCACCACCAAAAAACCGCGAGCCAGTGTGGGTGAGGTAGCTTGCCTGGAAGTGGTCTCGGCCAATTCGGTTGGCGCGTTTTTAGATTGGGGATTGCCCAAAGATTTATTTGCTCCCTTTGGTCAGCAAATCACAACCATGAACGTCGGCGAACGTCATATCGTTGCGGTTTACCAGGATAATACCGGGCGGGTAGCCGCAAGCTCAAAACTTAATCGATTTGTTAAAGCTGAAACCAGTGGAGTGAAGGTCGGACAAAAAGTGAAAGTTATCGTCGGTGATAAAACCGATCTCGGTTATAAGTTGATCGTCAATTCCAGGTTTTGGGGCGTGTTACATTCAAGCGATGTTTTTCAACCGCTCAAATATGGTCAAACAACCACCGCTTATGTGAAAAAAGTGCGACCCGATGGTCGTTTAGATATGAGTTTAAAAGAAATGGGTGGCGATAGCAGTAATACGTCACTGCAAGCCAAAATACTTAATCTACTACAAAAAAATGAAGGCTTTTATCCAATTAACGATAAAACCTCGCCGGATGTAATTTATCAAACTTTTGCTGTGAGCAAAAAAGCCTTTAAATCAACGCTCGGTAAATTGTATAAAAATAGACAAATTAGCATTGATAAAGAAGGGATCCGATTGTCAAAAAAATAAACAAATCGTAGATGCTAAAAAGGAAACAAACAACAATGGCCAAACCCGGTAAAAAAGGTATCGCAAGAATATTAAAAGCCACCCAATATTCATGGCAAGGTTTAAGAGCTGCCTGGAAACATGAAGCAGCATTTAGACAAGAATTACTACTCGCATTGATTGGGGTACCTTTAGCTTTCTGGCTGGCGGACAGTCAATCTGAATTACTTTGGTTAATTCTGCCTTTGTTTCTTATCGTTATTGCAGAGTTAGTTAATTCGGCACTTGAAGCGGTGGTAGATAGAGTTGGCCATGAACATCATGAGCTTTCCGGTAGGGCAAAAGATATTGGTTCGGCAATTGTGTTTGTATCACTCCTATTATTAGTGACGATTTGGTCAATCATTCTGTATTACTAAGTTACAATTAAATCCCTTCAAATTAATCAAATAGTAAATAGTAGCATTTTAATTACTTGTCATGTGGGATAGAGTTGCTGCCAACTATTTTTTTAAAATCAAGAATGATATTCTTACTTTAAGGAGAAAAAATTGAAACGTCTGACTTTACCATTAATCATTGTTTTGGTCTGGGGTTGTACCCCTAACGAGCAGGTAAAAACACCAGAAATCGAATCTCCAGTAGCGGGAATTCGCTTATTAGAAGAAGTCAAAGGTGAAACTGGTAAAACTGTTATTCCTTATAAAAAATACCAACTAGATAATGGTTTGACCTTAATCTTGCATGAGGATCATTCGGATCCGTTGGTGCATATTGATGTCACTTATCATGTTGGTTCCGGTAGAGAAGAACCTGGTAAATCTGGTTTTGCCCATTTTTTTGAGCATATGATGTTTCAAGGGTCAGAAAATGTTGCCGATGAACAGCATTTTAAACTTGTCACCGAAGCGGGCGGCAGGATGAATGGTAGCACTAGTACCGATCGAACCAATTACTTTCAAACCGTTCCAGCTAATCAGTTAGAAAAAATGTTATGGCTTGAAGCCGATCGAATGGGCTTTTTAGTCGAAGCGGTTACTCAAGAAAAATTTGAAGTACAACGTGAAACGGTTAAGAACGAGCGCGGGCAAAGAATTGATAATCAACCCTATGGTCGACTAGACGAGCGCGTGTCTCAAGCGCTTTATCCTGATGGGCATCCGTACTCATGGCCCGTGATTGGATTTATGGAAGATCTTAACCGAGCAAATGTTAATGACCTTAAGAAATTCTTTCTTAATTGGTATGGTCCTAACAATGCAACGATCACTGTTGGTGGAGATATTGACGTTAAATCAACTTTAGAGCTTGCT
>JAUUYO010000221.1 GCA_030590405.1 Kangiellaceae bacterium | reverse complement strand
TGATAGCAATTCGATAAAGCCAGGTGTAAAAAGCACTTTCACCACGGAAATTGGGTAACGCTCGGTAAGCTTTTATAAAAGCATCCTGTGCGACATCATTAATCTCTGCATGATCGCTGATAAATCGGCTGATGATAGAAAGGATCTTACTTTGGTATTTTACAACCAGTATATCAAACGCCCGCTTATCACCGCGCTGCACTCTTTCTACCAACTCGGCATCTGTGGTTTTTGTCATTAATTTTTATTTCAATTGTAACTTGTTAATTTTTTATGGTTTTATTTGACAAATCAGTTCGTCAATTGACCCTGTTATTGTACTGTAAATGGTTATGATGATTATCGTAGATAAAGATCTGAATAGATTGACACCCATTGTTCCCATTTAGTTCAAACGAGTACTTTCATTCATTATTTCAAATTATATCAGATATTTTCAGAAGGATTGATCGCTAATCAATCTAAATTATTGGTAATTCTCGCAATTATTGCGCAAAATACGACTTAATATAAATAAAGTTAGTAACCTGTAATGTCTCTTGAACACCAATCTGACGTTTTAATCATTGGTAGCGGTGCTGCCGGACTTACTTGCGCATTGCATTTAGCTGAGCATTTTAATATTCATCTGATCTGCAAAGGCCAACTAACTGAAGGTGCTACTTTTTATGCTCAAGGTGGGATTGCTGCGGTCCTTGATGAGGATGATACAATTGATTCTCATGTGAATGATACTTTAAAAGCAGGTGCTGGCCTTTGCAACAAAGAAACAGTGCAATATACCGTCGAAAACAGCAAAGCGGCTATCCAGTGGTTGATTGATCGAGGGGTTAGTTTTAGCACCCAGAATAGTAGCACTCAAAAAAACTCACACAATAAAGAGGCTTATCACCTGACCCGCGAAGGTGGACACAGCCATCGGCGCATCATTCACGCAGCAGATGCTACTGGCAAAGAGGTTCAAACGACACTTTCTGACACGGTTATTAAAAATGAAAAAATTCGACTATTTGAAAATTACAATGCGATTGATCTTGTTACGACCCATAGTTTAGGAATAATCGGTGAAACAAACCAATGCCACGGCGCTTATGCGCTCAACCGACAAACCGGCCAGGTAGAGTCGTTTAATGCCAAATATGTAGTTCTAGCCACTGGCGGAGCCAGTAAAGTCTATTTGTATACCAGTAATCCCGACATTTCCAGTGGCGATGGTATTGCAATGGCCTGGAGAAGCGGCTGTCGTGTTGCTAATCTGGAATTTAATCAGTTCCATCCAACCTGCCTATTTCACAGCAAGGCTAATTCATTTTTGATCACTGAAGCGCTTCGTGGTGAAGGTGCGCGACTAAAATTACCGAATGGTGAAAGATTTATGCCACGTTTCGATGAGCGTGCTGAGTTAGCCCCACGCGATATAGTCGCCCGCGCGATTGATCATGAAATTAAACGCCTGGGGGTCGACTGTGTTTATCTGGACATCAGTCATAAAGATCCTGAATTTATCAAATCACATTTTCCAACGATTTATGAGCGACTATTAAAACTCAATATTGATATCACCAAAGAGGCTATCCCAGTAGTACCTGCCGCCCATTATACCTGTGGCGGCGTGGTGGTCGACAAACAATCAACAACCGATTTGAAGCGTCTTTATGCCATCGGCGAAGTCGCCTTTACCGGGCTGCATGGTGCCAACCGAATGGCCAGTAACTCTCTCCTGGAGTGCCTGGTTTTTGCCAAAAATGCAGCCGAAAATATCATAAAATCCGCTCAGCAACAACAGCATCCTAAAATCAAAATCCCAAAATGGGACGAAAGCCAGGTATCGGATTCTGATGAAGAAGTAGTGGTCTCTCATAACTGGCATGAGCTTCGCCATTTAATGTGGAATTACGTGGGAATTGTAAGAACGACAAAACGACTCGAAAGAGCCAAGAGGAGGATTCAATTACTCAAGCAGGAAGTTAAAGATTATTACTCGAATTTCAGGGTCACCAGTGATTTACTCGAACTTAGAAATTTAATTACTGTGGCAGAACTAATTATCGAATGCGCAATGAGGCGCAAAGAAAGCCGCGGGTTACATTACACCTTAGACTATCCCGAATTAGATGCAGAAAATGAAGTGGTTGATACAATCCTTTCCCGGGTTAACTAGAGTATTAACATAAATAAGAAGCGACAAAAAACCGTTATTTACCATTAGTCACTTATTCAAGCCGTTGATTCCACCAAACAAACTCATTTTGAGATTGCATGCTATGATGAGCTTGATAGTTTCTAACTGCTAATTTTTCAAATATTCTGGATATACACGCTGTAACCATATGTATCGACTTACCAGCTTTATTTTGATCATCATTTTTTGTGGGTTAAGCTCGCAGTCAAAGGCTGTGCATACCGATCCTTCGGTAAACTTTCAAACAATGTCCGAGGATATTAATAAAGCCCCCTGGCCCAATTACCAATCGCTACTGAGTTACCAACAGTCCAATTCCACCTTGCCACATAAACGCCACCTTAAGCTATTGCTACTCAAAGCCCAGGCCGAAAATCTGTTGTATTTCTATGACGATTTTGAACAAACGGTGAAAAATGCTTCTAAAATAGTCACAACAAAAACACCAACAGAACTCACTAGTCTGTTACATTTTTATAATGGCCTGATTAAACAACGAGAAGGTAGTTACACAAAAGCCATTGTATTTTTTGAGACGGCGATGGCTCAAGCGAAACAAAGCAATCTGAATCAAACCTATTTTCTGGCTAAACAGGAATTAGCCTATACCAAAAGCCTGACAGATTCCTTTCAAGCATCGTTGATCGAAATACAAGATGCTTACACTCAAGCATTAGCGCTAGAAGATACATTCCTGCTCGCGATGATCGATGAAACCTACGGCGCTATTTATGGTTATATGGGAAAGTATGAGCAATCCATCCACTATTATCAACAAGCGTTAGCTGGCTATCAAAAAATAGCTTACCCTCCCTATGAAGCAGAAGCTATTTTTGGAATAGCGTCGACCTATCGATATTGGAAAAGGTACGATCTAGCCATCGCTAATTTTGAGTTATATATCAATAAAATATCTTACACTCCCAACAAAGATATCACTTTCTATGGGAATTATGGCCTGGCAATGACTCTCGCAGAAAAAGGGAGTTGCACTCAAGCCCTCCCTATTATCAACAACGCACTAACTTTAGGTGGGCAGTCTGATTACAACGCAGAACTTTTTAAACGAAAAGCGATGTGTTTTATTCAACTCAAACAATACTCTCAAGCAAAGAGCGCTTTATCCAAAGCCAAGGCAATTTTTGAAAAAATGCCTGAATTAGCAGGCACTCGTTGGCAGTTGGAAACATTAAAAATAGCAAGCGAGTTGGCCTATGCGACTGAAGACTATGCTAGCGCCTACCAACTAGCAACCGAGTACTATCAAAAACAGAGTAATAAATTAACCGATAGTTCAACCGAACGCTTAACAACTTTACGTACAACTTATGAGATTGAACGTCGTGATTCAAAAATAGAGCTGCTAGAGCAACAAGCAAAACTCCAATCCCTACAGGCCGCTCAACAAAAACAGAATTTTTCCTATCAAGGTTACCTGCTAATCTTGTCGGTGGTCCTTGTACTCATTATTTTAGTGGCGTTTATTTTACAAAGACGATATACCAACAAAGTGATAGCGATCTCTATTCGAGATTCACTGTCTGGGTTATTTAATCGACGTTATATATTTCGCTTATTTGAAAAACAAATACAATCGCTAAGTAATAACAAAGGCAGTTTATCAATTTTCATTTTAGATATTGATGACTTTAAAAACATTAATGATCGATATGGTCACCCGTTTGGCGACCAAGTTATTCGTATTGTTTCCGAAATTTGCCAGTCAAAATTAAGGCTCGAAGATGCCGTTGGACGTATCGGCGGAGAAGAATTTTTATGTCTCTTACCTCGTATCGATAGCAAAGCCGGATTAGCAATAGCTGAACGAATGTCTGAACATATAGCGAAACATGAATTTACTGACAGCCGTGGGGAGACGTTTTTTGTTACGGTGAGTATCGGTATTTCAACCACATCGCCAGAAACAAGATCAACTACCGATCTTTTTCTTCAAGCTGACAAAGCTTTGTATTATTCCAAGAAACACGGCAAAAACAGGATTACTTTTTTTAACGACATTCCGTAATTTATATGGTGCTGTTAAAATAGCTCGATGTAAGTTTTACTTGTTTTTTTAATAGCTCGCTGATGTCAAGGTCTGTTGCTCTTTCATTGTTCAACAACCCCGAATCAATTATATTTAATATATTCAGGATTGATATATTTAAGGCATAAAAAAAAGCGCTTACAAAAACGCCTTTATAATAACGGCTAAACTAATAGATAAAAAACTAGCCAACCCAAACTCTTGCATTGCGAAACATTCGAGTCCAGGGCCCATCTTCACCCCACTCTGGCAACGCATAAGAATTTTGTACCGTTCGAGCCACCCGTTCAGGATGCGGCATCATTATCGTCACTCGGCCATCAGTCGAAGTTAAACCAGTTATCCCAAAAGGAGAACCATTGGGATTACTTGGATATTGCTCGGTCACTTTGCCATAATTATCAATAAAGCGAGTGGTAACTAATCCAGAAGTATTGGTATTTTCGGCTTTATCGGCAGATACAAATTCCGCTCGCCCTTCTCCATGAGAAACCGCGATCGGAATTTTAGAACCGGCCATGCCTTTCATAAAGATAGAGGGATTGTCTACCACTTCTACCATTGAAAAACGCGCTTCGAATTGCTCGGAACGGTTTCTGACAAAATGTGGCCAGTGATCACTACCAGGAATGATTGAACGTAAATTCGACATCATCTGACAACCGTTACAAATACCCAGTGAAAAAGTATTTTCACGGGCAAAAAACTCGCTAAACATTTGTTTTAAATTTTGGTTAAATAAAATCGATTTCGCCCAACCTTCTCCAGCGCCTAAAACATCACCGTAGGAGAATCCGCCACATGCGACTAGCCCTCTAAAATCAGCCAGATTCACTCGCTCATTCATCAAGTCACTCATATGAACATCAATCGCATTGAAGCCGGATTTAATAAATACTGCCGCCATTTCTAAATGACTATTAACACCTTGCTCTCTTAAAATGGCCACTTTCGGTTTGTTATTTACTGACAAATAATCGGCACAGAGATCTTCTGCCGGATCATAAGTTAAATCAGGTTTGATGCCAGGATTGTTAGCATCTAAACGAACTTGCTTTTCCTGCTCTGCACTT
>JAUUYO010000022.1 GCA_030590405.1 Kangiellaceae bacterium | reverse complement strand
ACCAGGCCAGGTTGCCGAAAACTAACTGCTGACTCCTTCGTCGCATCAGTCATTTTCGTCAACTGGCAACGTTAAAGCGCTTTATTGATTGAGAGCAGTTTAACCCAAGCAAAAAATTAATGGGGACACGTCTTTCATTGCTCTAAAAATTAATGTAACACAAGGGGGGGACATGTAGTACACCAGTCCACAACTTCAATTAGGCGAACTTGATATCGCCAGCATTAAGATCAATCTTCCTTCACATGATGATATTCCACAACTGCTTCGCGGTTTGCAATATCTTTACTCAGATGAAAACTTACGAGCAGGGATCTTCGAAATATTAAAAGCACTGACGCCTTCATCGATCAATATAGAATGTGGTCGCCCAGGAATGAACTGGTGGAAAATATAGATCAAGGGTTCAAGGAGGTCAGATGAACTTGAAACTCCCAACATTTGTTTTACCGAGAACGATGCTCTCCACCCCACGGTTTAGGTATGAGAGTTAACCCCGTTTGCAGCTCAATTTGACGCTTTAAATTTTCATTGGGTAAAAGTAAACAAGGTTGAATAGGAGAAACAATTTTATTGTTTCTTAATTATTTATAACAGAAAAAACACCATTTGTTATTGCAAATATTTAAAGCGACAACCAGCTAACCTATATTCCAAATATCAACCTCATGTTGATCATCATCCGTTAGAATTTCAAAAGCTGCGCTGTGCTTGCTTTTAAGCTGATAAAGCTTTTTTCCATTTTTGCTTAGTCTCACATCACAGCTGGCAACCTTACTATTCAAGCAGGTATGACTACCGCCTGGTGGATTTCGGTAATTGAGTCCTGCAACACTTTTTTTATCCGCCTTGATAGAAATATCCAATGTAAAAGTATTCGAGTGACATTGCATGATCCACTCAAAATAGTCGTAACGACCGTTATTTTTTAGCGTCTGCCACACGCTATTAAATCGATATTCCTTTTTTCCTACTCTTAAGACGGCAAGCTTAAACCATGGGGACCAAAAGGGACCCAGTTTGATCTTTGCCATTGAACACTCTAAAAAGCTATCAGGGGCACCATCAAAACCGCAAACTTGTCCCCATGCATATTCGTCAGTGTGTTTGCTTCCCCAATTATGATTTTCACTGCCTTGCCAATTGTTTATTTCGTAGCGTTGATTATTGTGCCCAAAAACACCGTTAAATAGAGCGTTGGGGAGGCCAACCAGTACTTTCGATTTAGGGAAATAAGTATTGTAATATCGAGCAGGGAAAAGCGTGAGTACGTGGTCTTTCCCTGTATATTCGAGTTGCCAATTAAACGTATTTTGATCATCAGAAACACGCCCTTCAGCAATCCCTTTTCCCGAATGAGCAAATTTTAATTGGCTGGTAGCAATTTTAAGGCTTTCATTGCAACTAGTAAAATCACAATGATTGAGTGAAATGTCTTGCTGTACCGCTATGACTGAGTCGTTATCAAAAAATGCTCCCCACAGTTCCGCTATTGCTGGTTGAGTGCTATTAAGTGGGGAGAAAATGGTATAACGCAGCCAGAATGCTTGCTTTTTAGTGGGATGATTGGCACGCAGAAAATAGCTTTCATAGTGCCCACCTTTTTGCTTAAAATTAAATCTAAGTTGGTTTGCTATAGCGTACTGCATTATATTGCCTAAAAATAACTGTTCTAAATTGGATATTGGATATTAGATATTAGATATTAGATGTTAGATGTTAGATGTTAAATAATCAGAATATTAAAAAACCCAATAAAAATACTCATCCGCTAAGCTAGCAAAAACTATTCTCAAAAATTTTCCTGGCACTAACCATTCTCGCCACCAAGGCGTGTTGATCACATCGAAAGAGGTTGTGAAATTCCACAAGTTATCGAAGTCCCACCACGCAAAAACTAATCGACTATCACACTCAGGCGTGACATAGTTTTCGAGCGGTTGATAAGGGCTCTGGGTAAAACATCCTCTAAGTGTTGTCATATCTTCCAGTATATCTACACCATTATCATTTCGAACGGTTTTAAATCCGACAAAATAATTAGGGACTGCCGCGCCATCATTAATTTTTAACCAATAGACTAAATGATAACAATCATTGGAAGATTCACAACTATCGACATTACCTTCTGAAAATATTTGCATATACCCAGTCATCGAATGACTGGGTATATCATCAACCACCAACAGGCCTGTCATCGGTGCTTTGTAAGCTGGATTATCTTTCCATTCATCAAGGTCATCAACACGTACGTCTAGATTAAAATCAACATTTCGATAAATACCATCAATATTACCGTAACCAGACATTGTTTCGCTAAATTTTATACCGTCAGCAAAACAGACGGATGAAAAAAGTAGGCTAAAAAATATGACTGTTTTTTTATATAGCTTCATGAAACTCTCCAAAAATTATTGGTTATCTTGAATAAAATGATCGGCAATTCTATCTGCCAATGAGGAAATAACTAACATCGGATTTACACCGACAGCACCAGGCAAAATTGCTCCGTCACAAACATATAAACCATCGTGTATCCCTCCCGAAGATGAAAAAACTTGCCCTTTATGGTTAGCAACACCTTGACCAACATAGTTCGCCATTTTGCAACCACCTAAAGGATGAACAGTAACCAGATTTTTTCCACCGAGCCACTCAGAGCGAGGATTATCAATCATTTGGCCATCAAACACTTGAGTATGCTGTCCCATGGCTTCACGCAAAGCTGAAATGGTTGGATCGCTTAGAGCTCCCGGCCAAACGACTTTCGGATTACCATGACTATCTAGTTTAATTTTTCCTTGGCTAACTTCTTTTCCCATCCCTAAATAAATCATTGAATGGCTGATGGCTCCCCCTTCACCAGCTAACGTAAGGTCTAGCGCGACGCGTTGGTTTTTGGGGACCGATGAGCTTGGCGCGGCAATTGCCGCAGCATAACGCATGGTATTGACCAATGCTCTAGGCATAGCGCCTTCTTCTATTAACAATTTCCCATTTGGACCGTTTAAATGGTGCACTCCCGTAGTTAAAGTAGGCCCCACTTTATATTGTTCGTTAGGTGGAGAATGAATACCATGACCTTCAATTTGTGCGTCAATTTTTTGGTTGTAGTTCATACCAAGTACATCAGAATTGCCACTAAAACAATCGCCTAGTTTGCTGGAAAAATCTAAATTACCTTGTTGTTCACTGCGCATTAATAATCCAGTACTACCTAAACTACCCGCCGCGACAATCACTTTATCGGCTGAAAGGATAAATGGGCTTTCTTCACTATTGTGGCTAATGTACCTTCCAATAACTCGGTAGCTACCATCCGTGATTTTTTCCACTGTATCAACCAAACATTGGGTAAATATTTTTGCACCATTATTTTTGGCTATAGGTAAATAATTTGTATCGAGGGTTTTTTTGGCGCCTACATTGCAACCAGTTACACAATCGCCACATTGAGTACACTGGTTCATCTTTACACCTTGGGGGTTGCTTTCATTATCATTTCCAACAACATTCACCGCTAATTGTAAGTTGTCAATTTCAATCGCCTCACCTTTCTCTTGTAGATGAGTAGCGCTGCTTATCATATGGCGCTGTTTGGCTCGTTGCTTGCTTGTGCTCACTTGCTCAGGTGCAAGCACTGACAAAACTGCATCTCGGTGTTGTTGCAGTTTTCCGTTGATGTTGTCTCGTCTGATTGCTGTTGGCCAATCATAACTGTTAAAATGACTATCATCTGGCGAGATGAGCACATTGGCATTGATTAATGATGTACCGCCTAAGCCAGACCCCGAAAGAACATCGACGTCATCACCAATAGTGAAGTCTACCAGGCCCAATGGATTAATCACGGATTTGATTTGGCTGGCAGTATTGGCGAAAGTATCCGGAAAATCACCGGCTTTCCATTCTTTTCCTCGTTCCAAAATGGCTACTTCAAAGTATTCAGATAGTTTAGCGGCCATGATTGAGCCACCATAACCACTGCCAATGACTAATACTTGCCAGTCGGACTTTAATTCAGAAATTGATGACGATAGCGTTTGGCGAAAAAGGGGGACTGCATTAGTTGATGCTGAAGTTAATGGTATACCGAGGGAGCACATGCTTATGGCTGCAGCGCCACCGGAGCGTTTGATAAAACTACGACGGTTTATTTTCATGGGTTTACCTGTTTATGAATTATTATTACCAATAGATAGAACTATCTATCTAACTTATTTTTTAAATAAGATGAAAGAGATATCAACATCTCAAAGGTCTATATAGTACTTCCTGAATAATTAACAAAGTGCTTATTTGGAACACCGAATTTAAGTTTGCTTCCTTCTGCCTTATTTAAACGCCAGAAAACTCGGAATAATAGAATCTTAAAGTAAAGTGAAATAAAAAGCTTGACAGATTTTTTCTATTTTTAATTAAAAAAAGTTAAATCATCCTGTAAACTGGCAAATTGTACTGTCAACTGAATGCCATAAAATTCAGAGTCGCCACTTAATCTTATTTAAATACAGAGCAATTAATATGCCTTTGATAGAACCCAGCATAAATGGTGGTTATTTACTAAGACTAATCAGTTTTCTTCAAAGCCAGGGACTGCAACCCGAAAAACTGTTTAAACAAATACCTCAGTTATCTTCCCTTAGAAAAACTGACTGGGTTAGTGCAAAAGATTTGAATCAGGTTTATCAAACTGCAAGCCAGGTTTTAGTTGATCCGATGCTGGGAGTTAAATTTGGCCAGAACTCTTCCACAAACTCATACAGTTTGGTTGGGGGGCTAGCAACGAGTGCTATGGATGGCTTGAGCGCTATCAAAAGTGTTTTATGTTATCAGCGATTGTATAGCCGTGTTGGTCGAATGGAACTTCGTCGCAAACAAGACAATACATTTTTATGTTGGGATGCCATTTGGCCAAGAAGGCTCATGCATCCAGCTGCAGTAGAAGCTTCCATTGCTGGTTGGCACCAATTAGGTATAAAAGACGCGGAAAACAAAATTGACGTCAAACAAATCACCTTCTCCCATGAGATTAACGGAAGCATTGAAGAATACGAGCAGGCTTTTAAGTGCCCAGTGATATTTAATCAATCCTATGACGCTATTTATATTGATCAAAAGGTATTAGCAGAGCCGCGCCGTCAAGCAGATAGTCTGATTTATCAAGCACTACTTGAAAAGGCACAAGCTATGTTAGCCACTCATGGTCATATTCCTCTGATTGAAGAAGTAGAGAATCTACTCATGCAAGAAGGAAAAGGAAAAATACTTAGTATTGAGCAAGTAGCAGCAAAGTCAGGTTTGAAATTAGGGGAGTTAAGACGGTCTATTAAACAAAGCGGAACCCGTTTTCGGCATCTTCTCGATCGTTGCAAATTTATCGAATCCCTTGACTACTTATTAGACGAACGTATGGACCTTACTGATGTTGCGTTTGAATTAGGTTTCTCAGAATCAAGCGGGTTCACAAGAGCATTTAAACGATGGACCAATGAGAGTCCTGTCGCTTATCGTAGGAAATTATTGGCAATAAAATTTTAATCGTAAGAATAGTATTCACAAACAAAATTTATTCAATTTCACATCTCAAAAATAATCAGTTAAACGACGGAGCTTGCTTATTAAGTCCGTCGTGTTTGGTTAGATGCTCATACGTTATGGCTTAACACACTCCAGTTCCATATTGGTCTGGAACATAAAGTTTGAACGCGTGACATGTCTCTCTGCAAAGAAGAGATCGAAAGTATAACGATTTCCCGGCTCAATGCCGATTGATTCAGCAACACTATCGATGTCAACACTTCGCTCTAACATAGAATGTACACCGCCAATGTCGATCACGAGCTTACCATTAATAAATAACCATAAATCATCATCACCCTGGAAGGTGAAAACTTCACCACCGTTGTAATCAAATTCGAGATGCATTTCCAGAGTGAAATGAAAATTATGATCGGGGTCAGTCATACCAGTGTTGCCCCAACCTTCTCCATCGATAATAAAGAAATCATTGTTGGCATACTCCCAAAGCGTAGAGTCACTCTCTCGATTAACCGTTAACGTCTTAGGAATATTAATATTAACGCCTTCCACATCACGATACCATTGATCGAAGTTGTACGATCCTGTGGTGGTCTCGCTAGAGCCTTGTGCATAAGCGTAAACGGGTAAACTGTCTGCGCCCAAATCCGGTTCTACGATCCCATAGTCAACCCCATTTCTATATTCAAAATCAGGATGAGAGCGCTGAAAATCACGAATAGTGATAGGCAATACGCGCGAGGTGTCGTCAGAGATTTCACAAACATCACCGATTTCTGTAACCTCAATAATGACCGTATCTGCAATGCTTTTCACCACACCATCGTCCACGATTAACTGAATGACATAAGTGCCGATTTGCTCAGCAGTAAAGTTCGGCTGCATGATTTTTGAGTTGTCAAAGGCTAATTGACTGTCAGCAGGTTCACTCACTACGCTCCAATGATAGTTAATATCAGCACCGTCGGGGTCATAACTGTCGCTACCATCCAATTCAACCAGCTGCATCTCAGTCTTACGTTGGTCAACTCCAGCGTTTGCAACCGGACGTAGATTTGCATCAGTTAAAAGAACCGTATCTGGCTGGCTGTCAGTTATTCCATCGTTCACAATTAATTGAGCAACGTATTCACCAGCAACGTCAATTTCAATACTCGGTGAAACGCTATTTGAATTAAGCAATTGCGCTTGACTGGTTTCCGGCTGAAAAATAATCGTCCAATGGTAGCTTAAAGGATCTTGCTCAGCATCATAACTGGCACTACCATCCAAACTAACCAGTTGCCATTCTTCAATCAGTTGATCGAGACCAGCATTAGCCACTGGCATAATATTTTCTTGAGTATTTATGAGAACATAATCTGGCTGACTATCTTGCATGCCATCGTTGACAATCAGCTTTAATGTATAAGTCCCTTCTGCGTCTAACGTCAACTCAGGTTTAACAGCGGTATCGTCATTTAAGGCCACGTTACTGCTTTCTGGCTTTAACCAGATACTCCATAAGAAAGTTAAATTATCACCGTCAACATCACTACTGTTAGAGCCATCGAGTTGGATCACTTGCTCAACCTGTCCCACTTGGTCAAACCCGGCATTGGCGATTGGCGCGACGTTTTCAGTTTTTAGTAATACAAAATCTGCTGGGCTATGCTCAATCCCGTCAAAAACAATTAAGGTGGCTTTAACATTAGTCTCACCATTTAATAATACCACTGGTGATACTGCGGTATTATCAGATAACTGAGCGCTCGAATTATCATCCAATGTCCAGACAAAAGTGAGAGGGTCACCGTCAACATCACTACTGCCGGAACCATCAAGGATTAAGCTTGTGGTGTTTGGCTCAATAACCTGATCCCTGCCTGCGTTAGCAATTGGCGCATTATTAGGTTCTGTCAGGATGACTATCAGGGTGTCGGTTGCCAAATCACCTTTGTCATTGTTAACTCTCAGGGTAACCAAATATTCACCCTCAAGATTACTGCTAAATTGCGGATTAATTATATTGGCATCTGAAAAAATGATCTCTCCTGGGCCTTGTGCGCTCCATTGATAACTCGTTGCACCAATAGAACCGGAACCGTCAAGTTGTAAAGTTTCAGCGACATACCCCGTTACGTCTTCCCCTGCATCAGCTATGAGAGTAACAGGTTCCTGATTAACAATGATTTCAACGCTATCTTTAATACTATCGTTATATGAATCGTTAACGATAAGCTCTAACCGATAGGTTCCCGTTTCTGTTGGGGTAAAACTTGGAGTAGCGCTATTGGGCTCCAGTAAAGTGCTATTACCAACAACAAGCAACCATCTATAAGTCAATGTATGCTCAGGGTTCTCATCGAAACTAGCGGATCCATCTAATTGAACCAACGAATTCACATAAACATTTTGATCGTCACCAGCATTAGCAATGGGTAAATGATTATCCACAGGATTTGTCATGTTAATCAGGACATAGTCAGGTTCGCTGTCAATCTTACTATCATTAACAATTAACTGAAGTTTATAGCTACCCACAGTATCAGCGATGAATTGTGGTGAAACCGTTTGTTCATCCGATAGCGTTGCCTGGCTACCATCTTCTTTTGAAATAATTTCCCAACGATATGACAGAATATCGTCTACATCTTCATCTGTACTGGCTTCACCAGAAAGGTGAAAAATATCATTAATTCCACTAGTTTGATCATCACCTGCATTGGCAATCGGCTTATGATTTTCATCGTAAGGATTTTGGACCGTCACTTCCAGGTTAAGCACCGCCGCATCGCTATCTAACTCGCCATCATTGACAATCAACGTCAATACATAAGTACCCGCAATATCGGTTATCAACGTTGGTCTAATCAATATACTGCTGTTTAACACCGGATTGCTCTGCCCCGGTTGAGATGAAATTGACCAGCGATAAGTCAGCTCATCCCCTTCAGGATCACTACTTGCTGAACCGTCTAAATGAATGGATTGGTTGACGTATAAAATTCCTTGCTCGTCCTGAACAGTCGCGACTGCAATTGGAGCAGTATTCGAACCACAAAGAATTCTTGTTGCATCTGGATTGTCTACAAAATTTTCCTCAAAGGGTTGTACATTGAGAGAATTACCAACATGAGGTTGAGCCATTGCAAGCTCGGTGTAGATAACATCATCGCTTGCATTTAAAAGCGGTGAACGGGTTTGATCGGCAGGGTCATAAACCCATAATCCGTATTGGACTTTTTGCTCGCCAGCGCTGTCTGCCGAATCACAAAAAGTCGTTTTTTCACCATCAATCAAAGTACATTGCGCCCAACTGACTAATAATCTTCCAGTCCCATCTCGGTAAGGCCAAAAAGCGCTAAACCACCCTTTATTCGACAATTGACCGGGATATAAATCGATGGTCGGAGAAGCCAAAGAAACCGGTGAAAGCTCATCCAGAATAATACTGGCATCGACTTGATGTTGGGCTTGTAATTCAAGTAAATCCCCTCCCAATACCGGATTGTACTGATGGCGTATTAAACTAAATAAATTACCGTTTTCCGCTTGAAAAAGTTGATCTAAGGCTAAAAAGGCTTCATCGGATGAGTCAGCGCTAGTCGTGTCGTAAAGTTGTTGCATCGACTCACCATCGGCACTGATAGTGAGTAGCTTATAGTGATTAGTGAGTAAAACATTACCATTTTGAGTGAGCTTAGTATGCGCACATTGGTTAATCTCAGACCAATTTAATGGCATTTTTAAACCTTTTGGATAAGAGCTTGAATCTTGAAGCTCGACCGCTTCTTGTTGGTCAACATAACAACTCTCAAGTTGCACAAAGCGTTTTTCAAATCGAATAAACGCAACCCTTCCATCTTTAAGCGTTGTAGGGCTGATATCATGATTATCGCGCCCATAAGTTAACTGGGTGATATTAGCGCCTTCAACGCTCATAGCATGCAATAATGAAGGATTTTCAGATGGATCGACTTGTCGACACGTATCACCAACATGTTCAGAATTAACTCTGGGATGCAAAGAATTTCCAGCATCTCGATCAGAAGAAAAAATAATTTTGTTATCTAACGTCAAGGTTGGATTAGTATCCTGACCGTGGTTGGCGACAACATCATCTTCGATAACTCGTCTAAGTGACTTTGTTTCAAAATTATAAAGAAAGATATTCCAACTGGAGTTTTTTTGATCGAATTCGGAGCCTCGTGCAGCAAAGACTAACCATTGCCCATCAGCTGAAACGTTTAGATCTTTAACATCGTATTCAGTATTTCCAAACACTGATTGCAAAACTTCTGTTTCTATTGCATCAATCGTAAGATTACTGCGAACCAATAATTTGGCACCAAGGTTATATTGATAAGGCGAAAATAACTCTACCGGAGATTCGCTTATGTTGGATGTTTTAGAATTAAAATCATCCTGCTCATATTGTGCTTGATTATTTACGCTTCTTTTGACTTGGGCAAAGATGGCTTCAGTGGTTAAATCAGATTTTTCAACACTCACATCATCCTTGCCAGTATCCTCACTTGAACAACCTGACATGAAGAGCATAAGAGAGGTAAAAGAGTAAACTAATATAGTATTAAATTTGGGTAAGTAGGCTTTCATAACAGAGGCTCCATAAAGACGTATCTAACTCCAAAGGCTATTGATAAATATAATGCCATGAATAAAAAGCAACTAACGGGGAGATCTCACAAATTCAAAATATTCTTTTGAATAACGTTTGTTTTTGTCAAAAATGTGAAGAAGTTCTCTGTACGTTTTTTGATCATTAGAGTCTATATTTCATTTGAAATATTTAAATCACTCTATTATCTCAATAAGAGAACAAAAACACCTTAACTAGTTTTGATAATTTGTTAATCTACGTGACAACGGGTTAAACACTCAATAACGCTCTCTGGTTAGCAAAACGTTAAATAAGTTATCTGTTATCAATTAACTGGGGAAAAAAACGTAGGTATATTGGACCGGCGTAGCCAATACATCAGCCACGCCAAAGTTGATCCCTTTGATTTTTTTTAAAAGGTCCTCTTCCAAATCAGTAAGACCAAGTTCACTTAAAATTAACTCTAATCGAGAAATTCGGCCATCTGGTTCAATCACAAGGTTAAAAATAAATTTTCCGTGAATTTCAGGATATTCGCCTAAACGATTCTGATACAGAGAGTTAAAGCGGCCTTTATTTCTATCCATGGTGCGCCTGATACTTTCATCATCACGACGACCAGCAACATAGTTGCCCCTCTCGGAACTTCCTCCACCAGCCCCAGCCCCCTGGCCAGTAGAAATAACGCCAGCAACTTCAGATGTTTGATGACCCGTTAACGCAACGGAAGAGGACTTCATCAAATTATCATCGACAGAGACTCCCATGCTTGCTTTAGCTGTTCGATTTTCACCTAATACATTCCGATCAACGGTAGCAACCATTCCTTTGCGTTTTTGTACCACTTTCTTGTTTTTCATTCCGGCCACGTTTATTGAGCCTCGCAACGCTGATAGCTGACTAGACAGTTCGCTTAAACTCTTACTTTTAGTCAATCGCTTTTTTGAACTTGTTTTCGACGAAGCCTTTGTTGCTTTATTTAAATCTGATTTTTTCTTTTTTTCGACCGGCTTAGGTTTAATTTTTTTTGGTGTTTTTGGTTTTACTACAATGGCTTCAGGTTTCGGCAGTTTAACCGCTTCCAGAATAACTTTGGTTTTTACTATTTTTCTTTCGGCTGGTTCATACTCAGCTTCAAACACAGGTAACCAGGGTATAACAACAAACAATAGCAATAAAACAACTAAAGTATTTCTGACCCATTTTTTGAACAAAGCTTCTTGTTTTGCATTAGGAGTCCATGGCAAAACCAGATCGGGTGATAATGGCTCGATAGTAATCGTCGACATCATTCACCTCTCATTTGGCTAGCTTCAGCCTGAGTCGACTGCCCTGCGGGTTGAAATTGCATAACAGGTCCAGCAATACGATTGACTGCAAGTGAAATATCACGAAACCCAGCGACACTACATGAAACCATCACCCGTTCTAATAAGCGGAATGAAACAGATTGATCTCCCATAATAGTGATCGGTAAACCATTGTTTTTTTCATAAATACTCAACTCACCTTTTTTGATTTCATATTCATCTAATGCATCAACAAGTGGCTGAACAATTTTTTTCTTGGAATTAGCAACATCATCGAGACTAATAACGGGTTCACCATTCAACATAATTTCATGTTCACTGATAACAATAAGCGCCTCGACATGGGGAGCGGCTTTAACACTGGAATCAGGTAGTTTTACAAACTTGGCGTTTTCAAGCTCATTGGCATCTCCGTTATTTAATAACAGAAAGAACACTAAAATAGTAAAGATATCCATTAACGCTACCAGATTTAATTTAGTCTCGTAAACGGGCTTTCGAACACTATTAAAACTTAAGTTTGTGGTATTAATACTCATATTATTTTATTCACTTAATACTTGCATCGGCCAATGAGATTTCTGGAAAAAGCTCTATTTCAACTAAACTTGCGGCAATCACTGTTTTATAGGACTTCAATGCATCCATAGCAGATATTAGATTTTGATAATCGATACTGCTCTGGGACAATAATAAAACATCCCGTTTATCCTTCAATTGAACCTTCACTTGCTTAAGTACTGCCGATAATGTCTCAAAATCAAAGGCTTTGACGCCATCACTTTCCAATAGAGGGATATTTTTAAGCAATACATTACTCGGATAAAAAACCTTAATACCTTTGTCGGATAACATCACTTCAAGTTTTGCCGGATTTTCCTCTGAACTTTGCGAACTTTGAGTTAAATCGGGTAGTTTTATTTCATGAACCGTGATCTGGCTAAAGCTTAAACTAAACAGCAATACAGGCACCAGGACAATCATCAAATTCATGAAAGAAGTAACGTCCAATTCAGGTTCTTCAATCGCTTTCTTTTTAAAATAAAGCGCCATAAATTACTCTGCTTTGCTTGACTCAGAAGTAACTTCAGGTGTTGCAGGCGCGAACCCTGGAGTAACCGCTGCCCCCGCATAAATTTGTCTATTATAAGTCATGATGTTTAAAAATTTAACGGCTGCCATTTCTATACTGGTCACAATAGCTGCGGTTTTATTCTGTAAAATTGAATAACAAACCAACAAGGGGATCGCCGCAATCAAGCCAAATGCTGTAGTATTCATTGCCACTGAGATCGATAGCGAAAGCAGTGTTGACTTTTCCGCTGGATCGGCACTTGCGACAGCGGTAAAAGCTGCGATCAAACCGATAATCGTTCCAAGCAATCCAAGCAAAGTGGCAATGTTGGCTAGCATGGATAAATAACCGGTTCTACTTTCCAGCCTGGGCATTGCTTCGAGCATCCCTTCGCTCATGGAATGTTCGATATCGGCTCGATGCTTTGTAACTTTCATCATATCTAAACCACAACCGATAATACGGGTAACCGGCGCTTGACTTTCTCTGGTATATAGCTGCATTTTTTCAAGATCGGTTGTTCTAAGCAATGGCAGAAAGCTATCGAAAGCTTTAATATTTCGAGCACTTTCGCGTGATAAGAAAAACCAACGTTCCACAATAATAACCATTCCGATGGCAAGCACTAATGCGATAGGATAAATAAATAACCCACCTTCTTGAAAAAACTTGATAATGGTACTATATGCGGTTTCCATCATTGAACCTCTTTAATATCTGTTAAATTTTCTAAATTTGAATCCAATTTCATTTCGTTATACATAGCCGATGAACGAAGTAGATTTTTTCTATCCACTAACTCAAGTGTTTTGTCATACTTTGAATCAATATTCCATAATAAATTATCGGGAGTTCCAATCTCATCCCAGGGAATAAAATAACTCACCAGTGGCTGCTCTTTATCACCGATAATATTCGATTGTAGTTTTATTGGCTCTTCATTTGACCAGCAAGTTAGCGGAAAGAAAGTAAATATGATGATCGCTATTTTCCAGTAGCCTTTTAGCTCTCTTAGGTTCAGATTCATTTTCATTTCGCTCCTTGATTAAGTGTTGATGCTTTTTTCTTCTTTTCGAGCTTTAATGAGACTGCTTTTCCAGTTCGTTGTTGAATTTCAGCCAACCAACTTGCACGGGTAGTATCCCGTCCGCCGGTTAAAAATTGATAAGCTTCCATGTGTCTTTGGGATTGAAGTAATTTGTTCATATATAAATCGTATAATATAGCCAAATTAAGGTGAGCTTCTGGAAAGTCAGGCCAAAGGGATAAGACTTGTACGTAGGTATTTTGCGCCTCGATAAAACGACCTTGTTCACGCTGAACCTTAGCAAGACGAATATAAGCATTTACATTGCTTTCATTGATCTCAATAGCCTTTGAGTAATGACGAATAGCTTCTTCATTTTTGCTGTTTTTATCTGCAATATCACCCAACATAACCCAGGGGCCAGATAATTGGGAGCTTTGTTTTATTAGTTGCTCCAACAATTCAACGGCTTTAATATTATCACCGCGCTGCATGGCTCGCCGAGCATTGATATAAGTAACAACATCTGCCCCGGCGATTTGGTCCTTCAAAACGCTATAAGGATTAATTGATTTTTGGTATGGAATTAATTGACCGGTTTCCGGGTTGATTTCTCTCTTAGGAATATATTTTGCGGACTCCTGAAAAACAAAGACTTTGTCTTGTTTTTTCAATGATTTAACATTATGTTGCCCATCAGTTGCCTTTAAATCAGATTGTTCCAACGGTGAATTAGAGGCGCAACCTGACATGCCAGCCAGCAGAAAACCACTTAGCATAAAAGAGATAATCCAGTTAATTTTATTATCGTATTTCATCGCCATAACTCACAATCAATTCTTCTCTACCAAATCTTACCGGTGAAAGGGTTTTCATCGCTACAAAGCTCTTTTGAACCCACTGATTAAAATCTCCATCCCACGCTCTTTGCAAATTACTAAAATGTAACTCTATTGCAAGAGACTCAAAAGGCTCTGCTTGCTCTGCCAAAATATCGGCATAAACCAAAACATCTTCATCTGACAAACCCGTCGGCGGGGAAACAGCTCGCAATTCAGATGCAAATTGTTGATAAAGTCTAGCCGTCTTATAACTTGAACTCGTAATGAATTCGAGCAGTCCATAATTTGAAGCGGCTTCATACCGCTGACTAGCATCTAGCAAAGCTTTATTCTTAGGCGGTATACTTCGATCTAACTGACTGGTCAATTTACGACGTCTAAACTCCTTGGCAAAGTAGTCTCCATACTGGTCATTAGCCCACGCAGCCAACCAGCGACTTCGATCATTGCGTTGCTCTCCCGCTTTTTTGTGGCCATCGATTACCCGCCGCAGCCAAAATAATTTCTTAGAAATATCGTTAGTCTCTTGATAAAGCTCGGCCAATCGAAAACGAGCTTCCATTCTTACCTCAAATGGCTGTTCATAGGTTCTAGCATACAATTTAAACAATTTAATTGCTGTGTCATAGTTCTTATTTTTTTCATACATGCCAGCAGAAATAAACAATGCATCTTGACGGATTTTTGGGTCTTTGTCGTTTTTACTTAAGGCAAGATATTCATCCGCGGCAACGCCCCAGCGCTTAGACTTTTCATAAGCAAAGGCTAACTTTCTAGGGAAGTCCTTGCTGAGTTCATGGTTAGAAAATTGTTTTTTAAGCTGCACTAATTCAACAATCGCTTCAGAATATTTCTTTGCTGACAATAATAGCGTTGCAGCGTAGTACTGCGCGCCGACTCTGGCTTTTGTTGCTGGAGCCATTTTTTTTATCTCAAGAAACTTACTTGCCGCGAGTAATGGTTTCTCCTCAGCAACTAATTCTTCCGAGCGCTTATACATGCTGCTGGCCATTCGCTCAGAAATTTGATGGTATTCTCTGGATTTAGCTTTAGCTAATGAACGTTGATTAAAATAACTTTTTTCCGCCATTTCAAATTGAGATAATTTAAAGTAAGAATGAGCGGCAATGCCATAAGCTGTTTTTTTCAATTGATTATCGAGTTTCACATTACCTTTAATCAGGTTGTTGGCAATTTCTAACGCTCTTTGATATTGGGCAAGACCAAATAGGTATTCGGCAGCATTGGTTAAAACAGATGGTGAACGCTTGTCCTGGTGGAATTTTTCTGCAAATTTTAGCATTGTATCAACCGCTTTACTCTGCCAGTCTTTTACTTCTGCGGTTTTCTTTTCCACTTGCTGAATATGCTTTTGATAGGAAATAATTGCAGCGTAGCCTGCTTTCGACTGATATTTTTTTTCTTTAAACTGATCTAATAAAAAAGCCACTCGCTCATACCCTTCAATGGCATTCGGATATTGTTTTAGCGAGAAATAGGATTCTGCGATTAAAAAAGTAAACTCAGGGACTCGTGTATCGCCGGGAAATGTTTTAATGTATTTCTGATAATAATTAATCGCCGAGCCAAAGTGTTTTGACATATCAGCCTTCATTTTTGCTAGCTTATTACTGGCTTTATCGGTTTTATCGGTTTTATTATTAACTGCCTTTTCTACCAGCTTTTGTACTTTTTGCGCTTTATTATGGTAATGACTCGCAAGCTCCTGATAATAGACTTTTAACTCGGCTTTGACTTTAGCATTAATACCGTTATTATTTTTGGCATATTGAGATTCAAGACCATAGTATTCAACATAGGCTTCTTTTTCTTTTAGTGCCTGCAAGGGAAACCCACCTTTAATATAGGTCAATATCAACTTACTGTGCAGATCCGGCGCTTTTGCTGAAAAGTTATACCGCTCAACGAATCGTCGGAATGTTGCTGCAGAGTCTTCGTAACGCTGTTTTTCGAGAAAGTAGTCTCCCAATGCTTCATACACTCTCGGCAGGTAGCTTTTACCGTTTAAATTTTCTATTGATTCGATGATATCTGCGCCGCCATTGCGAGCGAGGGCCAGGCTTATTGACTCTATGGTATCGTTCGCCAATTGCTTATTACGCTTATCAGACTCAGCATCATCACTTAAGGTTAAACTTAAAACCACTGCAAAAGATTTAGCACTGGCAATATAATTCGATTGCTTATAATAGGTCCAACCCAGCATATAGTGAGCATAATCCAGTAATTTTTTGTTATTGGATTGACTGACGATAAGGTACTCTTGCCGTGCTTTTGCATAGGCTTTTTTAGCATAATAGATTTCGCCCATTCTAAAATGAGCTTCCGGGTTATTTTTATAATCAGGATGTACAGTTGTTAGCTGAGTCAGGATGGTTAGCGCATCGTCAAAATGGCCATCCATATCATAGGCACGCGCCAATTGATATAGTACATCTGCGTTATCTGGTGAACCAGGATATCTCTTTAAAATCTCATGATAGCTTTTTATTGCTTCTTTATATTGGCTATTATTGGTCTCAACTTGCGCCTGCTTTTCACCGCCTTCGAGCATATAGACATCGGCAATCCGTCGCTCAATCTGCTCCTTGAGCTGAACATTATCAAAAAGTGACAATATTTCTTGATATTCTTCTCGCACTTGTGCGTAATCTAGCTTTTCAAATTCAATTGTTTTTTCTTTTTCAGCTTGATAGCTAAGATCGCCAAGGGTTCGACTGTTATTGGAAGTACAAGCCGATAATGAAAATATGGTTAATACAAATATGGTTAATACAAATAATCGATTCGATGTCATTATTTTCCCTCTTTCACCGATTTATCCAGTGATTTTTTTGGCTTAGCTTTTTTCAGTTCCATCAAAGTTGCATCATACAATCGAGCTTTAGCAAGGCGAGATTGAGCCAGATAGTAGCGCATTCGATTTTCATGATTATCTAATTCTGCATTGATTAATCGTCGCAAAACAGGTTCCAACGTCGCTATAAACTGATTGGTCTTTTTAAGCTTCAACTGGATTTTTTTATGATAATCCTTGACTAAACTCTTTGAATTCTCAGGCGGCTGGTACGGCTTGTCAATTTGTTTCAATTGATTGGTGCGGCTTTCAAGTAAGCTAAGTTCTTTACTCATCGACTCGACTAAAGCCGCCAGCCTCTGTTGTTCACTTTTGCTTAAGGTCAAAGAATAGAGCTGCAACTCTTCTCTTCTATTTTTTAGTTGAAGCCTTAAATCATCGCTTTGTTGAATAATCTGTTTTTGCTCTTGATCAAGGCTCTTAGCATTTGCATTTGCTAGTATTAGTTGATGCTCTTTTGCTTGCACAGCCCAATAGTTAAGACTTTTTTGAATTCGATATAAATCTGACAGCTCTCTAACTGTTTCGTTAAATGCGGTGCTTGAAATTAAGTCTATAACAAAAGGGGTCAGTTTTTTATAATCGACCGTTGGTTCCATCGCATACCAATCAGTTTGTCCAATAATGGTGTCAAAGTTAACGATAAATTCTCTGGGCACGTCCTGATGAGCAATCACTTTTCTAGCGTCATCAATATCCTTTAGGCCAATATCAAAAGCATCAATGGCAAGCAGGTTTTTCTTTAATGCACGGCGCGGTGAACCTTCCTGTTCATATAAATGAGCTAACAAAACTTTTGCTTCTTGCACTTCAGGAATGGCGATTGAGCGTTCATCAAGGATCATTAATGCCGGGATCGCCTGAGTGAGGCGTTTTAATTTAATCGCACTCCAGGCATAAGTCAGCAATGCTCTATTAGAATATAAGCCACTGGTTCTAATCGCCTTTAGATAACCCCATGCCGCTTCAAAATTTCCTTGCTTTAAAGCAATTTGAGCGAGTCCATGTCTTGCGCGGTCGCTCAGGGTAGCTAACTCTTCACTCGTTTCAGCCATACTGGTTATTAGCGTCAAATTATTAATGGCTTGTTTAATCTCCCCCTTTTCAAGTTGTGCGATAGCATAATTAAACAATATATAAGCGCGAAATGGATTGCCCGCCGACAAACGGCTTGCAATGGGTTCAGTAGTGGATAAATGCTGGCCTTGATTACTAACCAAAGTTGCCAGGTAATGATATTCAGTATGCAGCTCTTTGGCTATCGAGCCTTGAATATTCTGCAAGGCGTTATAGGCTTTTTTCGGCTGTGACTTGTGATAGTAGAGCTTTGCCAGATAATACCAGGCAGAGTTTCTCACTAAAGCGGTGGTATTATTATTCAATAACCGATTAAAAATCTCTTCTGCAGGCTCAGGCATCCCATAAGAAAGTAACATGCCTCCTTGCAGCAATTGACCGGCATTGCTTTTGGCAACAGAGTTATCAAGCTCACTGGCATATTGATACTCGATCAATCCAGACAAATAGTCTTTTTGGTAATAATCAAATAGTACTGCGCCCCACTCAAGGTCGTCAGTCGTATTAACGCCCTGCTCCACCCCTTGACTGCTTTGCAAAAAGGATCCGCAATATACTATAACTAAACAACAGAGCTTTAACAAAGAAGCAATTCGACGATTAAATAACAGTTTCAAAACAAGTCCCTACCACTGCTTAACGTAAACAATCGGTTCTTGTGTATCGCCGTTATCTCTAATGGCAAGTTCAAGATATTCACCTGCGGAACCTTTTTCAAATTCAAGGGCTTTACCTAATTTATAGGCACGGCCATTGGGGCCTAAACCGGTAAAAAACGCGGTCGCATGATGAATCCCCTGATTCAGGTTGGTAATGTATAATTTTTGTATCCCTCCTCTGGCCATTGATTGACGCTGTGTTTTTGAGTAAACATGGGTTGCGACTAACTTGCCGTCAAGTTTCAATTTAACGCTTTCCAGAGTAAAAAACTGTCCCAGACTGGTAGAAACAAAAACGGAATATTTTGTACTGGAAGGAAACAATAACCTTTCTTCCATTACCCGTAAGTTATTACTTAAGTCAACAACCTCACCTTTCAGGTTCTGGATACCTTTGGATAAACCTTTCAAAGTAGAAAGTGCTTCTTCCTGGCTTTGCTTCTTTTTACTGGAGGCAGTTTCATTATTTGACGATTTCACGCTGCTAGTGGCTGAAGCCACAACTGCGCTAATAGTGGCTGAAACCACAAGTATAACAAGGGCAAAACAACACCTTATAGCTATTTTGAACATACTTTTCACCATAAACTAAAAGGAAAGAGATAATCTTTGAATTATTTCAGAAATTGGTACTAATGAAACAGAAAGAGTATAGAATTTTTTGGCCAAGAAAAAGCGACAAGCATGCAAAGAATGAACTTCATCACAAATTCATACGAGTAAAGCAAAGAAATACCAAGTCGGTCACAATAAAAAGTTATATGACTAGAGCTTGTGGGTATTTTTACTTAGCATTGCTGCCAAGCCACAAAGATCTTGATAGACTTTGTCAAAAAATGATGCTAGCAACACCAACACTTATTGATAAATT
>JAUUYO010000038.1 GCA_030590405.1 Kangiellaceae bacterium | reverse complement strand
AAACATTTGAAACCCGACGTGACATTTGAAATACTGGAGAAAGTTGCCATGGAAATGAGCGACAATGAAGCGGCAGAATTACTTCAAAAAGAACGAAGGAAATTATTTAATCAGATCTTTGAACCCGGTAGAAATATGGCTTAAATGACTCCACTTCTTTCAGACTCATTTGTTAATTGGAATATACTGATTCATCTCTATGTCTGCGAGTATATATTGCGCCAGCTAAGAATACAGAACTAACGATTAATCCCACCCAAAATTCCGTATTTGCGAATACTTCATACCAGTGCATTACATCAATATCAAACATATCGCCACCAGCAAGAAAGTGCATATTTGAATTTAGTATGGCAAATCCATTGGCGATTCTTTTACCGATCATCTCTATGAAATGCGAAGAATGAAATACCCAGCCTTCCGCTATCGATATCATAAATATTGGCAATGTGCCCCAAAGGAAGGCCACTTTTTTGGCCCATGAAGAAGCTAACATTAACCAGCTCCATATAGGGGCTAACCACAAGCTCGCCACGATCATTGAAAATAAACTATTAAATAACACCTCAAATAGATTTGAAGAAGCCCATATTGCTACACCAGTGCTTCCGCCAAACCATGCACCCACTGTTGTAAAAAGCAATAAAAACAATTGAAAGGCTGCAATGATAGCAAAATACAAAACTGGGATAATAATAATGACCGATACGAATTTTGACAAAACCGTAGAGGTGTCCGATATAGGTAATGACTTCCAGAATAAAATACTTCGGTCTTTACGCTCGTCATACAGCGAACCAAGCGCATAAAACAAGCTGATGATAAGCATCACAAATCCAAACAAGACAATTGGTGCATATAACCCCATCTGCACACCTCGGCTTCTTTCATTATCACCAAGGTTTTCAAACGCATCAACAGCTCGGGGTAAATGTTCCCACGGACTAAAGGTCTCACCGTTAGCAGTGATATCCATGTCGTTACCCAAAGTGCTTAATATTAATAATCCAGCAAAAAAAGCCGCCATAACTGCTGGCGTTAAAAACATAGCCCCCCTGTGCTCCCAATATTCTCTTTTAATCAAGGCTTTAAATGATTTTACAGTATTCATTATTTATCCTCCTTCATTTTTGCAACGAATAGATCAGCAACACTCGGCGAGTGAAGCTCCCCCAAAGGCTCTAAGTCTTCTCGGCTAACCCCTTCAAACAAATAGACTTTTCTTCCAAATACGTCTCTTTGCATCACGGGTTTAAGCGCTTCAGCTTTTTCTGCATCATCTTTACTGACCATGACTTCGATGTATTTGTCAGCAATATCTTCCATAGTGGCATCTAATATAATCTTGCCATCACGAATAAATAACAAATCAGTCAATAAATTTTCGATCTCTTCAATTTGATGAGTAGTGACTAAAATGCTACGGCCTTCATCAAAAAAATCCGCTAATAACTGATTGTAAAACTCTTTACGATAAAGAATATCTAACCCCAGGGTTGGCTCATCCAGAACTAATAATTCGGCTTCAATCGACATCACCAAAGCCAGATGAAGCTGCGCAACCATTCCTTTGGAAAGCTCTTTGACTCTCGCTTGCATGGGAATATTCGTTTTAGATAAAAAATGCTTAGCCTTTTTCAAATCAAAGTTAGGGTGGACCTCAGTAACAAATTCTAACGCTTCTGACACCTTCATCCATCGAGGTAAAACCGCAACATCGGCAATAAAACTGACTTTTTGCATGATCTGATGGCGCTGCCTGGCAGGGTCCATACCAAGAACTTTCAAGTCCCCCTCGTAAGAGGTCAATCCCAAAATCGCCTTTAAGATAGTTGTTTTACCCGCACCATTTGGCCCAACCAGGCCAACTATACGACCTCTCTCTACAGAAAAATCGACCGACTTTAACGCCTGGTGGCTACCGTAGCTTTTTGATAAACCTTTCGCTTCAATCAAAGTAGTCATTATTGCTCCTCTATCTGGGTCGGTTTGTCATTTAATAAACTCTGCATAGAAAGTCCAAGCCTTTCAATTTTTCGAACTACCTTTGGCCATTCAATTTCCAGAAAATGACTTTTCTCAGATTCTAATAGCCTTTCTCTTGCTGATTCAGTAACAAACATGCCTAACCCCCTTCTTTTTTCTAAAATAGATTCATCAACTAGTTCCTGGTACGCCTTTGAAACGGTCAAAGGATTAATTTGATAATCCGCTGCGACTTGCCGAACGGATGGCACGGCCTCCCCTTCACTCACTTCGCCGTCGATAATCAACTCAACCACTTTCTCCTTGAGCTGCCTGAAAATAGGCTGTTGGTCATTCCACTTAATGGCTGTCATATTTACTCTCTTGAGATTTCTCGGTTAAAGCTTAAATAAGCTAATAAACTTCTCTTTGGTGTTGTATATTACTATAACACCACGTCAGGCATATGTCCAAAAATGAAACATAATAAAACCAAAGATTAACTGGTTGATTTATATAGAAATAATTTAACATGCTCGAAATTGTTAACATTTGTTAACATCTAAATATCTACTGAATATGCGGCAAATATCACTATAAGCTCAATTTTTACTATGTTCTGATCAGAACGGTCAGCTCTGGCAATCTAACAAACTTTATGTAACTATGCAGCCTGCTGTTATCCCACTGAAAGGCTATGCAATGCAAACTGCCCCCACTCTCAATCGTCGAGGCGAAATACGCCATGACAGCCTTCAAATCGATCAATTATTTGTAAAAACTACAAGCAAAATATTGCTTAGCTATAAAGGCAGGTTTTTGTGCAAAGATCACAAAGCACATTACTTTAGCTTCGAGCAACTAAAAGCACTCGATGGGCATATAGAATCTTCACTTTCCAATAACGACCACCCATTGCAAAAAATCTACCTGGGTGAATACCAGCAAATTCACTATTTTGTATTACAGATGGTTGAGCTTTACCCTGCACTTGCCGAAATGCAGCTACTCGACTTGAGAACAGCATCCTTGTCAGCAGAATTATTTGATATTGGCTCGTTGTTTTATTCGCAAGGCTTAATCAATTGGCATTTTGACCATGCTTTTTGCGCAAAATGCGGCGCAAAATCTGAACCAGTACAATCCGGTCATAGTCGAAAATGTACCAATGAGCACTGTGCCAGGGAGCATTTTCCTCGAATCGAACCGGCAGTGATTTTTTCCATCGTGACCTCGATGGATGGTATCGAAAAACTATTATTAGCAAGACAGGCTAACTGGCCCGAAAAACGCTATTCAGTGATTGCTGGCTTTGCTGAACACGGCGAATCATTAGAGTTAGCCGTAGCCAGAGAAGCAATGGAAGAAGTTGGACTAGAAGTTAGCAAAGTTAGATATATTTCATCCCAACCTTGGCCCTTCCCAGCCTCATTAATGCTTGGTTTTACCAGTGAAACAAAACAACATGATATTCGTCTTGTTGATCAGGAGCTAGAGCATGCCCAGTGGTTCAGCGCTGAAGAAATGAAAGCAGCGATAGAGAGCGGCGAATTATTAATGCCATTTTCTGTTTCAATTTCATGGCACTTAGTTGATCGCTGGTATCAATCGCAAACGGGTAATTCGTTGAAATCAATCAACAAAAACGAATAATCCCTTTTTATTAAAACAGCCTAATAGTGACAGCCGAATCAATAATTATGAAAAAAGAAACCAAAAAGAAAATTTTTAGTTGGATAAATCAGGCGCTAATATTCCTGGGGATATTTTTAGCCATTACCTGGTGGCAACAAAAAGATATGTTGCAAACATCATCAGACTCCATCTCGCCCGGTTTTTCGTTAGTTGATATTGCAGGTAACATTGTTCAATTTGATCCCGCTAAACAAGCACAAAAAACCTTGGTCTATTTTTTTGCTCCCTGGTGCGGGGTCTGTCATATTTCAATCAATAATATTGAGGCGATCAAACAATCATCCAATGACAAAATAAATTTTTATGCAGTCGCCCTCGACTGGCAAAGTAAGCAGGAAGTGGAAGCTTTTTTAGCCGATCACGATTTAACGATGCCTGTCTTGCTCGGCACCAAAGAAACTTCTGAAAAATTCAAAATCGGAGGTTTTCCCAGTTATTACGTTATTGACCGAGCCGGAATTTTACAGTCAAAAGATATGGGCTATACCACAGAATTGGGAATGCGGGTTCGACTTGGTTTAGCGGGTTCTTAAAATCAAAATGAGAAGCAATCCGAGAACTATTCACTACGCTTGGTAAATATTGGTTTCTCCGCCACCTTTTTCCAACGATAATAAACCTTTGATTGTTCAGACTCGGTGCAGCTACCGCATCCCGTACCACAAGCACCAGAAGCGTCAAATGATTCAACTCGACCCTTTTTTTGCCAATGAGAAAGCATCCCTAGCATAATTGATTCGCTCACATAAAAATGCCGGGCGAGATCAGTTAGGCTCATTTGCTCTCTCTCAATCAATAGTTTTTTAATATCTATTAACATCGCTAATGACTCACAGATTGGCTAATTCTTGCGGCTCTGAACCTTGTGAACCTTGTGAACCTTGTGAACCTTGTGAACCTTGTGAATTTTGTAACTGATATTTCCTGGACCAGTATTTAAGAAAAACAATATTGGCAATATGCAAAAAGATAAAAAGACCTATCCAACTCAATGCCGAGACTGGAGATTTTCCGATTTGCCCCGTCTGATAAACAATCGTCGCTAAACTATAGGCTAAAAAAGTAGTCCAGAGGATCGAAAACCAAGTCCACCTGGTTCCGGTTTCCTTATGAGTCGCCCCCAATGCAGAAACGCAAGGCGAATAGAGTAGAATAAAAAGTAAGTAACTAAATGCGCCTAAAGTCCCGTCGAATGATTGCCGAATTGCTGCAAAAATACTGTAGCTCACCCCTTGATCATCGGCAATCGCTTGAGTATCACTCATATCGACGTCCATACCAAGCGGATCGGTCCAACTGCCCAAAGCATCGGAAAGGTTATCTGGAATGGTTTGTACGGCCGAAATCAGCCTATCCTCTAAAACAAATCCCTGCTCTTCCGGCGCTTCTCCGGAGCGGCTTAAATAGAGAGAGTTAATCGTCCCAACAATCACTTCTTTGGCAAACAATCCGGTGAATAGTCCAACCGTTGCAGGCCAGTTATCTTCTTTGATGCCGATGGGTGCAAATGCGGGCGTTAAAGTTTTTCCAATATTAGTCAATACGGACTTTTCAGTGTCCTCGTTACCAAAGCTTAAATCGGTTCCCAGTGAATTTAAAAAACTGAGTATCACCACAACCATAACAATGAGTTTTCCCGCTCCCAACATAAAAGATTGTAATTTCTCCCAGGTTTTTAACAAAACGTTTCTCAATTGAGGCATATGATAAGCTGGTAATTCCATGACAAATGGCGTGGTTTCACCAGATAATATGGTTTTCTTTAATAACAAACCGGTTAGTACTGCAACCACAATTCCGGTTAAATAAAGAGCAAAGATTAATAGTCCTTTATTATCAGGAAAAAACACCGCAGCAAAAAGAATATAAACCGGCAATCTCGCCCCACAAGAAATAAAAGGACTCATCATGACTGTCATAATGCGATCTTTTTCGTATTCTAAAGAACGCGTAGCATAAATAGCCGGAACGGTACATCCCAGGCCAACCATTAGTGGGATAAAAGATTTACCCGGTAAACCAATCGCTTGCATAAAGCGATCCATAACAAAAGCTCCGCGAGCCAGATAACCAGAATCTTCTAGCACCGCTAAAAACAAATAAAGACTACCGATAATTGGAATAAAAGTTGAAACAACTTGTACACCACCACCGATACCATTGGCAATTAACGTCACGAACCAGTCGGCCAGTCCAAGCTCCGATAGCCAGATTGAGGCACCATCCACTAAAATGGCTTTGCTGCTTTGATCGAAGAAATCAATAAAAGCGCCACCAAAATTAATAGTGAATAGAAACATTAAATAAGTAATAAAAAGAAAAAGCGGTACACCTAAATATTTATTTAGAAAGACCTTATCTAATTTGGAAGAGACACTGCGGGTTAAGCGCCCTTCTTTACGCACGCTCTTGTCAATCCAGTGAAGAATTTTATTATATCTCGCTTCTGCGATAATAATATCAATGTCTTCACCAAAAATTTCAGTCACTTGTTGTTGGATTTCTGTGACCTGCTGAACTATTGCCTTTGGGGCAGGATAACGATGATCTTCTAAAAGCCTGACAGCTAACCACTCTGGGCGAACGGGTATATCATCGATTTGGTTGTTAATAACCGCTAACATCGAAAGATATAAATTCTGTAGATTTGAATCAAAGTCAAGTTTGAAGTGGCTATCACTAACGGGATTCATTGTATTTTCTACGATGACTTTATTGAGTTCAAAAACATCCTTTTGGCGACTGGCTACCAGCGGAAATATTGGACAACCTAATAATTCTGACAGTGCTTTAATATCGATACTCACCCGGTTGTTCTTGGCCACGTCCATCATATTGAGTAATACAAGCATTGGCTTGCCTATTTCTAACAGTTGGGTGGTTAAATAAAGATTCCTTTCTATGTTAGAAGCATCAATAATATTGACAATCAAATCAGGTTCATCGGAAAGAATATAGTTTCGCGCAATTTTTTCATCCAATGCGATGGACTCATCAATTGCATCTAGGGAGTAAGTACCAGGTAAATCAACTACATTTATCTGGGATTGATTATTATCGGACGATTGTAGCTTTAACTGACCGTATTTTTTTTCGACCGTCACACCAGGCCAATTCCCAACCTGGTGTCGAGAACCTGTCAACAAGTTAAAAACGGTCGTTTTACCACAGTTAGGATTACCGCAGAGAGCTATTGTGGGTGTATGTGACATTGATGAATTACAGCTCGGTTTGATATTTGGCCTAGACAAACAAAAAATGAGATAAAATATTAGTTAAGTAATTGAACTTGTATACCGAGCGCTTCATTACGACGTAAGCTAAGCGAAAAACCTCTCAGATTTAACTCCATAGGACCACCTAATGGTGCTTTACGCAGTATATTGATTTCGATGCCAGGTGTTAACCCCATGGATAAAAGCTTACGCCTAAAAACGCTGCCCGCAGCACCTAAACTAATCACTTTTACTTTACGTTTAGCCGCAACACTTGCCAAACTATGAGTCATATATTTACTCCAATAACGCTCAACGGATCCCTTAAAACAATCTCTTAAAACAATCCCCTTAAAACAAGCTCTTTAAAATAAGCCCTTTAAATGCTTCAATAAAAGAATCAAATGATGTCCTGAGGACTATAGCTAGATACTAGTCTAAATGAGAATCATTTTCAACTACAAATGCAGATGATATTCATTCTTATTGTGATCTGGATCAATTATTAGATCGAAAAAAGGCATCCCGACAAATTTTATCCATTGCCAGCTAATTTAACGATGCAATTACTCATTGCGCGCATCTTCGATAACATTATTTCCAATTTCTTTGGAAAGTAGTAGCTGAAAGCAACCACTAACGAGATAATAAACACCTCACAACACTATTTCCAGGTAATAAATGCAATACACAACTCTCGCTCTTGGTACAGCCATCGTATTTTTTGGTCTTTATACCGCGCTGACTAGCCTCAAATCCCCCGGCGAACTGATAAAACTTAAATATATGAGAGCAAAATTGGGAGTAACCACCGGCACGATTGTACACACCATCGCCTATATCGTTGTTCCATTGATATTTGGGTATTTCATGATCCGCGCGGGAATTGATGGAATAACGATTCAACAGTTTATTACCTCAACACGTTAACCTTATATAAATGCCAGGTTACACTAATTACAAATAACCTTTTTATTACTCATAACCAAAATCCCCCTCTCTGCTTATCGTCCGACTAATGTTTTTATGTTGCTTAATGTTAAAGCAAAATAAAAACAAACAATATCAACAAGTTAAACACAACAAACAGGCAAAGCTTCGTCGAAGTTAACGGCCTAACTTGAACAGCTTATTGTCTAGCGTAAAGCCTCTGCAAAACAATTCAAGCATAAACAACCTTAATTAACATTACAAAAAGAGATATCTAAGCGATTATTTCAACTCAAGACAATAATCCTGATTTTGATAAGTGTTGAGGTATATTTGATGATTGTGATCGCTAAAGACAAATTGGAAGAAGCACAAGTATTATATCCCTCAGCCACTGAAACATTACTTGGCTGGTACCAGGTCATAAGACAAAGCCAGTTCCTATCTGAAAGTGATTTAAAGGCATCATTTGGAGAGCTGTATAGTTTTGAACAGCGATTTGAATTTAGAGTGCCCGGTACGACACTACTCATTTATACGTTAATTAATTTTGAAACCCAGGTCGCATATATTGAAAAAATACAGCCAGGCCGAATTTAGGAGTGCAGTAATGGAAACCACATTAGAAAAAGCAGTAGAACATTGGGATATGGTTGCGCCTATGATTACCACCCCACAAACAGCTGAAGATTATGACTTATTACTAGCTAATTTTGAACAAGCTATGATGTTGTTTGGTAATCGAGGAAATGGTCCTTTAACGGGGTTAATAAATGCCATGTCAAATGCAGCAAAGCAATATGAAGGAAAGGTTACCAATGAATTAAAAGGAACTGGATTAGATGCTTTACGTTACTTAATCAAGCTGCATCAAATACAACAATCGAACTTGAAAGAAATTGGTAGCCAAGGTGTTGTGTCTGAAATATTAAATGGCAAACGTTCACTAACGCTACGCCATGTACGCGCTTTAGCTAAACGATTTAATGTTTCTCCTAGCACCTTTATTGATGACTGACTGTTATTTGAACAGTCACACTTGATCCTCTTAATAGGAGGCTGAATAGTTAGAGCTTTTTAAGCGATCATCCTGGTTAAGGTAGACTATTCAGTTTCCAGCAAATTCCCTCCAGATATAAACCCTTGTTTATTCGGCTAAAACCGTGCTTGGAATAAATTTATTGAAAAATCTGCTACTCGTCAATTTTACATTGTCAATAATATTTGCACATGTGATAATCCATTTAAATAAAAGCCTGTAAAAACAGGCTTCAATAAATGAGTGCGAAGTTAATTAGATGCCGCGATTCAACAGGAAGATTAACAGTGGCAAAAAGCAATAAATTAATTCTTGGACATTGCATCTATGACCCAGGAACAAGAACAATCTGCAATAAAAATCACTCTCCTCAGGTTATCGGTCATGTTCAGGCCAAACTTTTAGAAAAGTTATATCGTAGCCCCAGCGTCTATTTTTCTAATGCAGACTTGCAAAGAGATGTATGGGATAACCGGTTTATTGAAAAAATCACCATACGAACGACGGTTTCTTATCTAAGAAAAGCACTAGGCGAATCGGAAGATTGTAGATACATTGAATCAGGACGCAATAAAGGCTATCGATTTATCGCTCATATCGAGGAAATTTCGCCCACTCGGCGGTTGAAGAGGTTTTTACCCACAACTGTAACTGCCATAATATTGGCTTTAATCACCTATATTATTTTTAAAGCCGATACGCCTGTCATTGTCCCAGAAATGCAAACCACACTATTGGGCCAGGAATTTCAGGCAACAGTGAATGACAACTTATTAGTATTTTCCCATAAATCACCCGGAAACCAATATTGGAACCTGTATTCAAAACGACTTGGGCAAGAGCGCTACTTTCAACTAACCGATGGTCAGTTTGACGACAGTCACGCGACTTTCTCTCCAGATGGTAAAAAGATTGCATTTAATCGTCATGATGGTGACACATGTAAAATTATTATCGCCAATGTTGAGCGAGAAAGAGTGGAACTGGCTGAGCCGGAGGTGGTATTTGATTGTTTTGCTGAGCTATTATCAGTATCGATCGCCTGGAAAGATAAAAATAATTTATATTTATCTTATATAGAATCAAGATCCACCCCCTACCGAATTTATTCCTACAATATTGAAACTAAAAAACTAACTCCAATAACCTCTCCATCAGCCACTAGCATGGGTGACTATTACGTGACTAAATCCTTTGAATCAAAAAAGGTCGCTTTTTTCAGATTAATTAGTCGTTCAAAAACAGAGGTCTGGATATATGATGAACAAATTAAAGACTTCACAAAAATAGCATCAGTCCCTCACTTATTAAATACTGCCGCCTGGACGGACGCAGGAAATAAATTAATTATCCAAACAGGTAACCAGTTAAATTTTTTGAATATCGAAAACGGCGAACTAAAATCATTATTTGCGGCCAACTATCCTATTTCTTATCCTTTTACCGTTAATAACAAAAAAATTGGTTTTATGCGCGGCTCTCGTAAAGTTAAAGATATCATTCAACTTACTCCAGATGGTAACCGTGAAAATCTGATCACTTCATCCTTTAACGATTACCGGCCAGTCTATGCACAAAGTTCGGGGGATATTGCTTTTATCTCAAATAGAACGGGGCGGACTCAAATCTGGTTGCGGCAAAAAAATGGAGAACTCAATCAACTTACAAAATTTGATGAAAGCTTTAGAATAACAGACTTGGCAATAAGCAGTAATGGCGAGCGGATAGCCTTTATTATTAATGCACAACTCCATATAATAAGTCGTAACGGTGAATTGATATTCTCTTCAAGCAAGGGCAGGATTTATAAAAATCCGGCTTTTTCTAATGACAACCAAAGCATCTATTACAGTTTGCTTAAAAAGGATCTATGGTTTATTGAATCTCGATCATTTGACGACTTCACAGCAACTCCCCTTACTGACGGCTATGTTGTCAAACCTTGTTATCAGGGGAACTGTTTTTATTTTACAAAATTTGATGATAATTTACTGTATAAATCAACCAATGGTGCCTTTGAGTCAACAGGTGCCAGTGTTGGCGATATTCTAAGCCCCAATCAAATAGAGGTTATCAATGATTCGGTTTATTACATTGGTCCCAACAAACGTGAATTATTACATCAAAGTATTAAAACCAGAAAAATAACAAGTGTTACTCCATTATCCTCCTCCCACTTTTCCATTGAAGCGAATCCTTTGCGATTTTTTACCTCTGCACCTCGTGAATCTGAAACAAACCTGGAAGTAATCGAGCTATTCAATCAGTAAATAACCAAACCTGCCCTTTTTCACTTTATGTCACCTCATGTCACATCATGCAACTTTAATTAACATTACTGCTTGAGATGTTTGGTGGATAATAGCCCTCCCAACAGGAGAAGAAAGTATGAAAAACTTAATAGTAAAAACAGCGATTATTTCAACCCTTATTTTAACCTCGGCTTCTTTATTGGCAGATGGCGAAGAGACGACTCCAGAAGAAGAGGAAATCATAATATTAGGAGGAGTAGGTGGTGGTTGCCAGCCATTTCCAGCTTGTGATACGGATTCTAATTTCGATATTGAAAAATCAGCTTCAATATGGTCGGTGTTAGACAAAAAATCAGCTGCTCAGTTCGAAAAAGGTGCCGAGAAGCTCAATTTAGCCAAATAAGCTGAGTTAGGCGCTAATAACATAAGGTACTCTCTTGCTACTTTGGAATGCTATTTTCAGCATATAAGTGTATCACTTCAGAGTACAAGAGTTGCGAATCTCAACTTCTTGAAATTAGCATGAATAGTCCTATCTTAAACTTGTACGGCAAGTTTTTCTACCACTGCTCGCCTTAAACAACCCCCTGATTCTGGTCGAAAAAGGCCAGGAGCCACGGAATACCATAAAATAATTATTGGCCCCTGTCGTACTTTAATACTCACTTAACAGCTAATACTTCACACTCAATCTCATCCAATATTTTTTCGGCAGTATTACCAATTACCGCAGCTTGCACCCCTTTTCGACCAACGGTCCCCATCACCAACAAATCAGAATAACTTGATTTTACCATTTCGGGAATAGTCTCTTCCGGCTCCAATCCTTCGGCAACAATAACCTTACCGGAGATTTTAGCAACACTTTCAACGAAACTATTAACCGCTTTGCTATGCTGTTGTTTGATATCCAAAAACAGACCTTTTTTATCAAAAAGATGATTGAATTTATCCAACTTAATCATTGGCCATGGAAATACATTAAGAATATTGGCTTTAGCTTGACAAACTTCAGCCAGTTTAACTGTAGTTACAATGATTTTTTTGTTTAGCTCGCGATGTTGTTCATCATCTTCGATATTGATTGCCCCCAGAATGCTGCTTTTTGAAGGCCAACTACCTTTTTTAACAAACAGGTTGTTAGTTTTTGTCTCTCGTAATAAATGCCAGTCTGTTGGAGTAAATAATAATTTTTGCAAATTACTGTGTGCGCGCGCCGTTTTTACCACTAAATCAAAATCATTCTGATTAATAAACTCAATCAGGCCAACATGAAAACTCTTATTCCAAACCGTTTGGTAACTTATATCGATATCAGCGGCATCGAGCTCCGCCACCATTGCTTTTAATTTATCTTGATTTTGCTCTATGGCTTCCTGCTTTATCAACCGCCTGTCAATAGCGCTACTCGATGGAATAAACTCCATAAAACTTTCATAAGTATTCGCCAGAACGGTGATTTTACAACTGAACAAATGGGCTAATTCGACAGCTCTTGGCAGCGCAAAATGTTGTGATTGTCGAAAGTCAACAATCGCGACAATATGATTGAGTTTAAACATAATCAATTCCTTTTTGGGTACGACAATCTAACCTAATCTTATCTGGCTAACTAAAGCGTTATCAAGGCGTTATTTTCAATAGTATAATTCAACAGTGAAAAGATTTTTTGACTTAGATCACCCTGCCCCAAAAACTGAAGATCCAGCATTTATTATTGAGGCTAATAATCTGATTGTAAATTCAAATTTTTAAACATGCTTTCCTCTAATCCAAGATCCAGTGGAATACTACCCATTTGTTGATGAAAACCTCTCACTCGACGACTGCCTGAAGTAAGATATTTTTTCAAACCTGGTAAGCATTTCCGATTGATCAACATCGATAGATAATGTTCACGTTGGTTAGACTTTAGATAATAACAGTCTGCAACGACTTGTTTCGACTGGATCAAGTCAATTAGATTAATCGGCAAACCCGGCATATCAACTGGTTGAACAAACAACCACGGTGTTGAACAAAATTCTAAGCCCTTCAACACACCATGCAATGGTCCCTCAAAGCCCTGTTGGTTATCTTGTAGAACTTCATGGTTATATTTCTTATATTGTTCAATATTTCGATTAGCCGATATTAAAATTGTTTTTACCTGAGGTTTTAACCATTGGGTTTGGCGTTCGATTAAACTAGTTCCGTCGTAATTGAGCAGTCCCTTATCAACACCCCCCACTCTTCTACCGGCACCTCCGGCCAAGATCAAACCCGTCACGTTTTGTTTAGTCATCATTTCGGTCCTTTTGCGTCAACAAAATTGAAACACTATAAAAATCTAACTTGGATGTTCCATTGATTTGGATCAAGTACCAAACCATAAGGATTGAGTAGTATGAGCATCTCACTACTCGCATTTCTATGTTGGGTTCAGGAATATACCATATTGGATTCTACAATGAACACATCGAATAACAACCGTTCTAATGAAAATCACCTGACGAATAACCTTAAGTTCTTAAGCCCTTATTTTCTAGGCGCTTATGGCGAGAATAATGACGTTTTAGAAAACTTGCTAGTCGAATTTGTCCGTGACCATATCTACTGGCGACGTAACTTTCATCCAGAAGATACTCCCCCCATTACCCCACAAATGATGAATGAACCCAGCTACCTGGATGGCATGGCCAAAATTAGAACTGAATTACACTCTTTAACCGCAAAACTAAAACGTTCAGTGCCTTTTTATAATCCTCGATACATTGGTCATATGTCTTCTGATCTTATGATGCCTGCACTACTTGCTCAGCTAATAACCAATTTCTATAACCCCAACAATATTACCGCAGAGGGAGGACCAGTTACTTTAAAAATGGAACTTCAGGTTGGCGAGCAATTTGCCCGAATGTTTGGTTTTAATACGGATGAATCAAAATCCCCCTGCGCATGGGGGCATCTCACCAGTGGCGGTACTAATGCTAATTATGAGAGTTTATGGAATTTCAGAGCTGCTAAATACTATCCTGTTGCGATAGCCGCTGCAGCAAAACAACTTGATCTCAATTTAGATCTGGAAGTTGAGTCTGCTGATTTCAAAAACCTGAGCGACTACACTTGCTGGGAACTGGTAAATTTTTCAATTGAGCAAGTACTCGAACTTCGTCAGCTGGCATTAAGTGCCGTGCGCGCTAATTTCGGTGAAAATAAGTTAATTGATTTTCAACAGGCCATCGAAGAAAACCGCATTGAAACCTTAGGACCTGCCCAGTTTTGTGCCGAACATTGGCAGATTAAACAAGCCGTTGTGATCGTTCCAGCCACCGCACATTATTCATGGGAAAAGGCCATGAGAGTTATGGGGTTTGGAAGTGCATCTTTGATAAAAGTACCACTCACAAATTCTATGCGTATGGACGAAAACGAATTAAATAGAATTGTGATTAATCTGCACTCACAAAATATACCAATACTGGCAGTTATTGGGGTTTTAGGTACGACTGAATTTGGAACAATCGATCCTGTCGACGAAATTCTTCGAATCAGAAAATCCATATCTGACAAAGGTCTTAATTTTTATATTCATATCGACGCCGCATGGGGGGGCTATTTGACCAGCCTGTTCAGAAAGTCAAACGGAGAATTAGTACCATTTAAAGAAATGAAACAAGAGTTAAGCTATTTCCCGTCTGAACGAGTCTATCAGTCATTCGCTTCATTAAAAGATGTTGATAGCATCACAATCGATCCTCATAAGCAAGGATACCTGCCTTTTGGAACCGGTGGATTTATTACCAAAAACAGGGAGATTGTCAGGCTTTTAAGTACCAGCGCAGATTATGTGTTTTCTGAATCTGAAAATCCCGACTTTCTTCAGGTGGGGCAATATATCTTAGAAGGCTCTAAGCCCGGAGCGAATGCAGCGGCGGCTTATGTTGCCCACAAAGTCTTGCCTTTAGATAGTCAGAACTTCGGTCGGGTAATACGTCAAACGGTCCGCTCGGCTGAGTACTTTTTTGATCAACTAAAAGTGTTAAAGAAAAAACTGGCTGGCAAGGTCTGTTTAACAGTTCCCTTTGAACCAGATAGCAACTTAGTCACCATTGCAATTAACCCTGATGGCAACCAGTGTTTAGAGCTGATGAACCAATTCTCACAAGATATTTATCAACAACTAACTCTTGATGCTGAAGCGCCAGTTCAATCCAAAGAATTTTTGGGTTCCAAGACCCATTTGTCAGTGACCAATCTAAACAAACAAGAGCAAACCAGCTTATTTAAAAAACTACATTTATTTGATAAGGAAAGCAGCACTAAAAAACAGGATAAAATTCTTATTCTTCGACATACTTTAATGAATCCCTGGTTAAGTGCGGAAAATCAAGGGAAAAATTACCTGGATAAATATTGTGATTATTTAGAAGAAATACTACTAGAAACAGTTCAAAATTACCGCTGATTTGTATGTGTCTGGGTTAGATTCCCTGCCAGCTTGCTGCGTAATATAATGTAGGTTGGCCTTTAGGCCAATATTGAGCCATAAATTGTTGGCCTAAAGGCCAACCTACAATGAGGAAATACCCAGCCAGCTTGCTGCGGGAATGTTTATTTAATGATGACAAGAAGTACCGGCTAACGCACTCAACTCATGAAGATCTTTGATACAAAGATAACGATCTTTTATTTCGATTAACTCTTTTTTTTGCAAGCGGGTAATCAATCGACTAACCGTTTCAACCGCTAAACCTAAATAGTTGCCAATATCACTGCGAGTCATCGAAAGGAAAAACTCTTTATCCGATAAACCTCGACGACGATAACGCGCTGAAAGATTCATCACAAATGCAGCAAATCGCTCATCGGCATTTTTCTTACTCAATAACATCATCAGCTCTTGCTCATCCCTTATTTCGCCGCTCATAACTCGAAATAACTGACTCTGTAAAGCAGGTAGATCTCTGGCAAGAGCTTCTAATCGATCGAAAGGAATGCTACAAACCAAAGACGTTTCCAGTGCTTTAGCAAAACTGGGGTAGGCTTCGGTACTGACGGCATTTAAACCCACCATTTCACCAGGTAAATGAAAACCGGTTAATTGCTCGATGCCATCTGAACTGATGGTGTAAGATTTTAAACTTCCGGAACGAATAGCGTGGATTGCATCAAATGGATCGCCAGCCTTAAACAAGAATTCACCTTTTTTAAGCACTCGCTTGCGTTGGACAATGTTGTCCAGATGCTCGATTTCTGAATCGGCTAACATAACAGGTAAGCACAGGCGTCTGATGCTGCATGTTTGGCATTTGATCTGACTGGACAAATTAACGTTTACTGGCAAGACTAAATCAACCAATTAAATACTTAGATTTGGTGATTATACCAGTTTTATCAAACACTGACAGCCGCTAACTAGAATAAAAACCCAGTAAAACAGTAAACTATTTTT
>JAUUYO010000178.1 GCA_030590405.1 Kangiellaceae bacterium | reverse complement strand
TGGTGGAACCAAGCTGAAGTTCCAGTCACAAGGAGATGTGCCGCTTAATTACTTTAAACCAGGAAGCTCAAAGTCGATATCGTCAAAATTGTTCTGGTTTATCTTGTTAGCAGGTATCGTTGCCGCTGTTGTTTATACTCAGGGCTGAATTAACTTTTAGAACAAATAATTGCCATTGTTGCTTATTTGAGCAACAATATACTTTTTTGGTTCAAGCTAAATCATTACAAAAAATCTTTTGCTAACAGCGCAATGATTAGAATAATACTTATCGCCAATGCGATCGATAACATTCTTGATTGATTGTTTTTATTGGTTTCTTGTTTTACTTTTTTCAGCTTTGCTTTCTTAGTTGTTTTATCCTTATTATTTTTAGAAATATTTGAGCTTCGGTTTTTATTGCTGCTGCTTCTCGCAATCCGCTGTAATTCGACCAACACTTGTTGCGCCGTTGTCGGCCTGTTAATCGGGTTGATGGCCAACATATTATCAAGTAACTTTTCTAATCTAAAGGACAGTTTGCGTTGATTTTTGGGAGTCGGCTCTCCTACTGGTACGCCATAAAGCATATGATGAAAAATGGCCCCCATACAATAAATATCATATTGTTCACTGTAGGCTTGATTGCCCGGAGGATGATACTTGTCGAGTATTTCATGGCCTTTTATGTTGGTCCGTGTTTGGCCAAAATCCCCCACTTTTATATTCTGTTTATTGTCAAAAAGAATATTCTCTGGTGATAAATTATTGTGCTGAATATTGTTTTGGTGGGCAAAGTGGATCGCAGAGCAAATCTGGCATGCCTGGGTTAGAAAGTCTTGCTCGTTCATGTTTTGTAGTAGTTGGCTGGCTAAACTACCACCAGAAAGGTATTCGCTGATCAAAGTAAAGTTGGCTCCACTTTTTGCCGCCGCATAGACCTGAACAATATTCGGGTGCTTCAGGCTTGATAATATTCTGGCTTGCTTTAGACCTTTACTGTCACCCAGTTGTCGTTTGATAACGATTAACTGCTGGTTGCTTTTTTTTTGAAAAAGATAAACGCGTTTTTGTGGCGTTTTGCAGAGCACATCCAGCAGGTCGAATTGGTTGCTGAGATCTTTAGTATCTTGTTCTGCTTCTTTTATTTTTGTTTTGGTAAGATGACTGCCCTGTGAGACTCGTAACAACATATCGCGTACATCGGATAGCGAAGCGTATCTTTTGGAAGGCTCAGTATGGGTGCATTGATTAATTATATCGCGCAGTAATTTGGGTAATTGTTTTATTTTTTTTAAAGTATCAGCGTCTTCTTCGAGGTTTTGAACAAATAGATTTTTCAGCAGCATACCAAAAGAGTAAATGTCGCTAGCGACCGTTGCCTGGGCGTAATCATTTTCCTGCTCTGGCGCAATGTAACCTAAAGTTCCAACAACGGTGGTTTTTTTTTGCCTACCTTTTCTTTCAGTATTGCTCAGCGCAATACCAAAATCCAGTATTTTGGCATTGCCATGTTGGTCGATAATGATGTTTGCTGGTTTGATGTCGCGGTGAATAACGCCATTTTTATGTGCATAGGAAAGACCTTTACAAGTTTGAATAGCAATATCCAACTTTTTACCAAAGGGCAACTCTGCGCCACTAATTAACTCGGATAAATCGATCCCGTTAATTTTTTCCATCACAAAATAGGGTTGGTCATCCGATGAAATCCCTTTGTCGATCACTTGCACAATGTTGGGATGATTGAGCTGAGCAATAATCAGAGATTCACGTTCAAACAGTGACATGGCTTCGTGGTGATCGAGTAATGTTTTGCTCAAAAACTTTATTGCGACTGGTCGGTTTAACGAGATCTGCAAAGCATCATAAATTTTTGCCATACCGCCTGCGGCAATCTGTTGATTTATTTTATAGCCCTGCAAAATCGGTAGCGACATGAATATTCGGTAAATAAAATGATTAGATTTGGTTTAAGTCTAGATGCTATTTATGATTATTTCTGAAATTTTGGTTAGATTGATTGAATTGTCCTATAATCTGACTATCTACGTGATTATTTCAACTGGCCAACCTGAGTTCAGCCAGTTCTGTAGGGCTTTTACAATTGAAGCTACAACTACAACTACAACCAAGAGCATGACGATGACTAAGAACCAGATGCTTTTATTATTATTAACGGCCATCATTGGTGCTGGGGTTGGTTACGTGGTTTATTTTGCGCCAGAGCGACCATCTGTGCAGCTGTTCAATCAGGCCATAAATGAGTTTGCAAAAAATGCAGAAGCGCTTGAAGTTCAATACAAAAAAAATGCTTCATTATCGACTTCCAGTAAAACACTTAGCCTGGGCGTAACCGAGGCACGCGGCGATAAACCGCTAGTGGTTAACATGGCTATATCTAATCAACGGGTGACTTTGGTTTTTGCTGAAGGGGATTGGCCGCTTGCCAATCAAAGTATCATTTTAGAACCGTTTATTCCCGAAATCTCCAATAACGATGGCCAGGTTCGTTGGAAATGTATCGCTGGTAGCGTTTTAGTTCGGTTTAGAAGTAAGGATTGCAGGCTTGGTTATGGAATATTGACTTCAGAATTAAGGTAGCCAGTTTTAGTTTTTGTTAAGAAATTTTCTGCCAGCATACAGCGAGTACTGCCGCCACCGATCCGCTCGATGGAGGGAATTTCGCAGATGGCCAAACTGCCATGCTTCTCTAATAGTTTACGCTGGCTTGCTGAAAAACCAAGATAGGCTGATTTGGATAGAGCGATCACTGGTTGTCCCTTTGGATCTATTAATTGAAGAATATTGCCGCAAAAATTCCGGCTCATTTGTTCTTCCGTGATGATAATAATGTCATTTAAGCATTCGGACAGACTGTGCATAACTTTTTTGTTGCCAGGAGTTGAAATGACCGCTTCAGTAATCACCGCAAAATCTTCTCCGCAGGACATCAATACGTTGGTATGGTAAATCGGTGAGCCTTGAGCGCTTGCGGTATTAAATTGAACCAGTTGGTAGTCAAACTCATCGGCATAGCTGGTCAATGCCTGTTCCTGACACCGTTCGGATAACGCTGCGAAAAGATGATTGCTAGGGTGGTGAAAAATGAGTGAACCTGTGCCTTCGAGCGCCACTTCTGTTGAATATTGACGGCGTAAATCGACAACCTCTGCAAGCTTGTATCCGGCATTGTGGAGTAAATCTTTGAGCTGGGGAATTTGAACTTCATCGCGGCGGTTTTCGGTTTTCATCGGGTAGATAATCAGTCGGCCATCAGTGCGGGTGGAAAACCAGTTGTTGGGAAATATCGCATCAGGGAGGGGGGTATTGGTATGCGGTTTTTCCAGAATTAATACCTCGATCCCTAATGTTTGCAGGCATTGTACGCTCTGTTCAAATTCGGCCATGACTTTTTGGCTAATGACAGCTTGCTCACTGGGCATTGGGCGGTGTTGAAACTCGTTATCTAAACCGGTTTGTTCATTAAAAGCAAAATCAACGGGGCGAACCATAACCACTGAGCTGGTGAGGTGGAGGGGCTGATGATTATTTGATCTAGCCATAACTTGAATGTCCGTGATGATGTGGTTGATATTTTATGGCTGATTTAAAACGAGTGCAGTCTGATATAGCCGTACTGAAATAAAACAACAAGGGGATTATGGTAATTATTTAACGGGTCGTCAAATGATCAAATTACTATGAAGGGGTAAATTCAGGGCAAAAAAAAGGCCTACTATTGAAAGTAGGCCTGATTAGCAATTCTGGCGTGATTAATTTGGACCAAAAGGGGTAGGAAATCACGACCCTTACTAATAAAATCTGTTAGGACAGAAAAAACATAACACTCAAAATTTGGATCCACATGATCCGCTTGATTTATCTATTAGATTGAAGCTGATAGATAAGTCAAACTCTTACATTGAAGCTAAAAACACGCTAGCGAATAAACTTCAACTACTTGAACGATAAAATAACCTTTTATCGCTCCATAAACATAACCCTGCAAATTAAATGAAAATCATTTAACAATTGTTTATTTTCGCTTAACAACTGATTATGACGCGCATAATACGCTTAATTTGTATCCATTCAAACGATCATTTATAATGCTTTGGATTAGAAAAATTAATGCGAAAAATCTCATTTTCATGCATACGTATGCAAAATATGTCTTTATATACAGGGATTGCTGGTGAGTCGAAAAATTCCACCATTGAAAAGTTTGCGTGCCTTTGAAGCGGCAGGTAGACATTTGAGTTTTACCCGTGCTGCAGATGAGCTGTTTGTTACCCAGGCTGCGGTCAGTCATCAAATAAAAACTTTAGAAGAATTTCTTGGACTGCCTTTGTTTATTAGGCGAAACCGTAAGTTACTACTTACTGATGAAGGGCAGAACTACTGGCCAAAAATCCGAGATGTTTTTGAAAACTTGACTGCTGCGACCGAGCTTGTTAAATCGCAAGTTGCCGGAGGACCACTGACTGTGAGTGTGGTACCTACATTTGCAACTTCTTGGCTGATCCCTCGTTTATCTAAATTCAATAAAATTTATCCGGATATTGAGGTTCGATTAAAAGCCAGTGATGAAACGGTAGATTTTTTAAGAGAAGATGTTGACGTTGCTATTTATTATGAGATCGGAAATTATCCGGGATTACATAGTGTCTCTTTGTTGAATGAGCGGCTGACTCCTTTGTGTGCCCCAGCCCTATTAGAAGGAAATAAGTCATTAAGCAAACCGGAAGATCTCAAACAACATAACTTATTGCATGATTTTAACACCAAGGACTGGCAAAAATGGCTAAGACTTGCAGGGGTTAAAGGCATTGATCTCTCCCATGGTTCGATTTTTAGCCATACCAGCATGGTGCTACAAGCGGCGATCTTTGGTCAAGGTATTGCGATGGGACATCTTGTTTTGTCTCAAGCAGACGTATTATCCGGCAGGCTGGTGCAACCCTTTGAAATGACGATGGAAAGCGATTTTTCTTATGATGTTGTTTGTCCGATTGAGTCAGCGCAAAGACCAAAGGTGAAGGCATTTATTGACTGGTTACTCGAAACGGTCAAATTAGAGAGCGGCTATTGATCGGCGAGTATCTCGAAGATTTGTTTAAAAATCTCAAAATAAGATGTTTATTTTGTAATAAATATCGGTTTGGTCGAACTAATAAGCTATTGGGTTATATATGAGAGGAAGTTTGATGAAAATGTTGGCAAAAATCTGGAAACAAAATAAGCCATTTATCCTTTTTTTGTTTTTAATGTTGTTTTTTAGAAGTGCGATCGCCGATTGGTATCACGTACCGAGCGGATCGATGCAGCCGACTATTTTAATAGGTGATCGGGTTTGGGTAAACAAACTGGCATATGATACGAAAATCCCTTTTACTCAGATAAATTTGAGTCGTCGGGCTGAGCCCCTGCGGGGGGATATTATTGTGTTTGACTCTCAAGTCTCCGAAGAGCGGTTAATCAAGCGAGTGATCGGTACTCCTGGCGATATGATTGAATTAAGAAACAACCGACTTTATGTCAATCAACAACCGGTAGAGATCAAAGTAATTGAATATTCTGCTGATTTTGACGATTTCTTAAATGATCGCAGTGTCGCAGCTTATTACAAAGAATCATTCAAATTAGATGATTTATTAGTAAAAAAACATGACATCCGGATCCGGTTAGATGGAGCTAGTCGGCTTTCTTCTTTTCCGGCGGTGCGAGTACCACGAGATAGCTACTGGGTGATGGGAGATAATCGCGATAACAGCGCCGATTCCCGAGTTATTGGCGTGGTGCCTCGAAATGAATTGATTGGTCGAGCCGAGCAAGTGATTGTGTCATTCGACAAGGAAAATTATTACCTGCCGAGAGACGGGCGATATTCAGTTGAATTGTAGCTATTGTAGTATTATTTACAGGCTCTATTTTGCCCAGGGTCCATATAAGAGGATACGCTTCGAACTCTCCAAAACCATTTAAGAACAATTGATAAATTGCTTCGGATGCGACTTCAGCATCTACTCCTTGAGCGACTCTTTCTATGTTATAGCCTTGCAGCGCATCCAGAGTTAACCGTTTTATTAAGCTTAATCCAGAAGCTGATTTCTGCTTGAAATTGAGTGGATAAAGTAACGACTGGTGCTGCGGCGCGCGTGTAGTTCTTTTTGGTTAGTGATCAGGCAGGTTTGTTTGACAGCTTTTTCCGAGTGGCTCATTGGATTTATTTTTTAGTTCTCGGTGCCTGATCTGTATGTCCTGGTATAAGGTCGCAAAATACTCCGCCAGTTTTTCCACCATATAAACTGAACGGTGTTGCCCACCAGTACAACCAATGGCGATGGTTAAATAGTTTCGGTTGCCTTCTTCAAATCTAGGGATCCAGGTTTGTAAAAAGGTTCTCAGTTGCCAAAAATATTCTTGAACATAAGGCCGTTCTTCCAGATAAGAGATGATTTGTTTATCTTGACCATTGTAAGGACGCAACGCTTCCTCCCAATAAGGATTGGGCAAACAGCGGGCATCGAAAACAAAATCGGCATCGGTGGGAGCGCCGTTTTTGAATCCAAAAGATTTAAATTGGATACTTAAATGGGTTTGTTTTTCGCCAATCACTCTCTTGATTATTGTCTCACACAGTTCATGGGGGGTCTTTGAAGTGGTATCTATCACGAGTTGGGCGTATCGGATTACCGGTTCTAATCGTTTTTTTTCTTCGGCTATCGCTTCAGATAGCGATAGCCCTTCAACTGTCAGTGGGTGTCTGCGGCGGGTTTCACTAAAACGTTTAAGCAGGGTTGGATCGCTGGCGTCTATGTAAATAACTTGAAATTCTTTGCCTTTGGTTTGCAACAGCTGCATGATTGCTTCAAATTCATCATCGGAAGAGGGGATATTGCGGGCATCGATACCTACGGCTAATTCCGGGTACTTGTTTTCAGTCTGGGTTAATAATTCGGGAATGAGTTTTATTGGGATGTTATCCACACAATAAAAACCCTGATCTTCCAAAGCTCTTAAAGCGACTGTTTTACCAGAGCCTGAACGGCCGCTAAC
>JAUUYO010000219.1 GCA_030590405.1 Kangiellaceae bacterium | reverse complement strand
GGAGTCTGGCGCTTTTACTCCATATAAATTAACCAGCCAATCAGTTTTGATCGTTTGTTTATGAAGCTCTAAATCGTCGGAGTGATTCAGCAAAATACCAGTGACTGCCAAATTAAATAGAAACAGGGCGACCGTGAAACCTATTCGGCGATGCCATTTTCGAAACAGGTTTTTACGCCTTTTGTCCTTTTGTTTTTTTTGATAGGGACTCATTATTTATTTTTCTTAGTGTTTTGTTTGGTGATAACTGTTTTGTGTAAAACTAGAGCAAGTCGAGCCATTTTTTTCATTGCACTGACTGACATGGTAGCGCCAGTAATGCCGTCAATATTTTGATTGAGATTTTCGTTATTATTCAAACCAATTTGTTCAAACTGTTTAGCGAAAGCTGGAATATGAATTTCATAACCGCGGCTTTCTCTAAATTCTAATACCCGAATCATTTGTACGCGATTATTTTTAACGCTAATGCCAAAAGAAATAGGGCGTTCTTTACCAATTTCATCGAGATACCAAACGGTGATTGGCTCGGCATGGTCGAGACTGATTTTATAGCGAATACGCAGTTTTGCATATTTGTGGTCTAAAATTGATTTGATACGCGACTGGATTTCTTTTTTGAGCCAAATCGTTTTAGTTTTGAATGCGGGAGCCGAGGCTTCTTGAGTCGAATTATTTTGAATAACCAATAACAGAAATTCATCCTGACTCATGTAAGACTTTGCCATCAAAGAAGGGCCGGACAATAACAAGGTCAAAAAGGCCATCCAACGGATGACCTTTACAGACAGTGTTTTTATAGACAATATCTTTTGAATATTGATGTCAGTAAATAAAATAATCGTTTTATCCTTTTTTCAATTTTATAAATTCGAATTTAGAACTGGTAACCAACGCCAAGATTAAATCCATTACCGTCTTGCGCGCCGCTGCGGTTTTCAAAATCGAACTTAAATACAATATTTTCATGGGGCCAGTAGTTTAAGCCAACATTGGTTTGTTTCTTTTCGGTATCAACTGAATCACCAGCGTTATTATCCCATGCATTATAACGAGCGAATAATCCAAAGTTTTGGTTAATTTTATAGCTTGGCTCAAGATAAAATCCCTCCTGAACATCCCGTCCGATTGCTTTTGCTGCGGCACTATCGATATCCCAGGTTGCGTATAAAGCGCGAACACCAAAATTACCGCTGTTATAAATTGCATGCGCGGTAAATAAGTTAGCGTCGGCACCTGATTCACCTTGAGTGACGTCGTTTTGTAATTGATAGGACGCGGTTAATTCCAGGCCTGGAATCGCGGTGTATTTGATCCGCGCAGTATAGGCCAGGCTATCTGCGTTGGCTTTGGCGACTTTTTGTCGACCATCTCTGATTAAGAATGATTTACCGCCTTCAGTAAGAACTTTTAATCCCGAGTGTATGGCAAAATCAGCGCTCAGGCCATCGCTGAATCGAGTGTTAAATCCTGCTCCAGCTTCCCACCAGGTGGCTGGAATAATGTTTTTTTCAACAGGGTTTCTTTCTACTCCATAAAAAGTGGGTGGCTCATGAGTTTCATTAGTAATGCCAACTGGCACAAGAAACACACCAGTTTTAAGGCTGGTATTTTCAGTGAGATCCATTTCAATATAAGCTTGTTCCAGTTCAACTTCACCTGGTTTTCCGTCACCAGAAAAAGCGTGTTCTACTTCCAGCTCTGAGAAAAAACGGATCGAATCAGTAAATTCGTGACCAAAAAACATCACAAAGCGATGAAAATCGATGTTTTTATCATCTTCGATATTGTTATAGTGAAGTTCGCCGTAACCACCAACGGTTGTTTTGTTTGCTACTTTTTCAGAAATGTTTTCTTCAATAACGGTTACCGTAGTTTCTATTTTTTCGTCATTCTGCTTAACTTTGTTCGCTGTTTTATTGAGTTTTTTCTGCAATGCTTCAATTTGGGCTTGCTGCTTTTTTAGCATATCCAACAATTCTTGATTGGTTGGCTCTGTTGCATAGACACTAGATACTGATAATAAACCCGCGACTGCAAGGGCAATATTTTTGACTTTCATTCTATTTCCTGATTATTTTTGGAGGATAATTATTTAAAGTAAATGGACTATAGATGAGGTTTTGTTTAAATGCAAATAATTCTCATTAAGAAATACGAATAAGTTTGATTTAGATCAATAATCATTTGAATTGGTTGATATTTGCGTTTTCGATGGTCTGATGAGTGCGCTATTCGGCTATACTCTTTAGACCACCTTTCTCTAAACGGGATGACGGGGTTACTCGTTGCTTACCAAGCCTTTATATGAACGATTATTTTGATATTTGGAAGCTGCTCGCTGGACTCGGTTTGTTCCTGTTTGGCATGCGATTACTTGAGCTGGCACTCAAAAAACTTGCCGGTAGGGGGTTTCGACGATTTCTCCGTCATTCGACGGATCAGCCACTTAACTCGATATTTGGCGGAGTTATCTCTACAACCATTGTACAAAGCAGCTCATTAGTTGGATTGATTGTGCTGGCTTTTGTCGGTGCCGGTATTATTCCGCTGGCGAATGCAATTGGCGTTTTGATTGGTTCGAATCTTGGCACCACCTTTACCGGATGGATTGTTGCGACGCTGGGATTTAAACTGGATTTTAGCACGTTGATATATCCCTTGATCGCCATCGGGGGATTGAGTTATGGCTTATTAAAGGAGCAGGCAAGAAGTTTTAGTCAATTGCTACTTGGTTTTGCTCTGCTGTTGATGGGGCTGGATTTTATGAAAGAATCAGTGGCCGAGTTGACCCAGCGCGCTAACCTCGAAGTTCTTAGCGGCTATCCTCTGATTGTTTATTTGTTGATTGGCACGTTTTTCACCGCCATTATCCAGTCAAGCTCGGCTGCGATGATGTTAACCTTGAGCGCACTTTATGCTGAGGTTATATCACTGCCGGTCGCCGCTGCGCTGGTGATCGGGGCCGATTTAGGCACTACCAGCACGGTATTTTTAGGTAGTCTGCAAGGCGCGGTTGCCAAACGCCGGCTGGCGATGGCCCATGTACTATTTAATTTTTCTGTGGATAGCGTAGCATTTTTATTTTTGTATCCTTTATTAGCTTTAATTCGTTGGATGCAACTCACCGATCCTTTGTATTCTCTGGTCGCATTTCATAGTCTATTTAACCTATTTGGTTTGTTGTTATTTTTTCCTTTTATCGGCCTTTTTGCTCGCAAGCTGGAGCAATGGTTACCTGAACGAGAGCAAGTCATTAGCCAATTTATTCACAACGTACCCCACGATGTAACCGATGCGGCGCAGGAAGCTCTGCTTAAAGAAACTCGTCAACTGTTGTATTTGGTAACTCATCTTAATTTGCGTTTTTTGGCTGCCGATCCTGAGACGACCTCGGCGTTTTCATCGAAGTTTGGTTTAGCTGATTGGCTCACCTCGGCCGGAAAATTGGAAGAATATATGGCGATCAAAGGGCTGGAAGGCGAAATCATCAACTACGCCTTAAAGATACGGGAGCCAGAGCTATCTACTCGAGAATCGGAATCCTTTGCTCACAAAGTGGATAGCCTGATCAACGCCGCGCGTTATGGAGTAAACTCTGCCAAAGCATTTAAAGATATTGAGCAAGATCTAAATGCGTTTGAGACGAACGATAATCTAGACTTTAGCGCCTATTTTTACCAGTTAAAAAATTCAGCCATATCCAATAACCTGTCGATTATTTCTCTAGTGGCTAAGGTGCCGGATAAAAATTTGCTAGAAGATGAACTCGCCCAAATCAAAAACAAAATGGCGCAATATCATCTCGATATCGTCACCAGTATTTATTCCAGGAATAAAGAAATGAAACTCTCGCCAGTTGAGCTATCGACTTTATTAAATGTAAACAAAGAAATCCAGACCTCTGCTGAGGCGCTGGTTAAATCGGTTAAATTGAGCGAGTTGATTTAAGTTTTCTTTTGAACAGATTGCTTTTTTAGCGACTGAGCGATAAATCTTGCCGGATGGATTGCCTGACTCAATGCTGGAGATAACGGTGAAATATCATTGCAGATCAAACTGATTAAATGCTGACTGGCAAGCAGTGAGAACAATAAACCATGAGAGCCATAGGCGGTATTGATCCATAAACCCGGCAAATTATAATGGCTTAGTGAGCTTCTGCTCAATTGGCTTTGACCGAGATGATTAAAGTCTTTGTTGATTTTTTCTCGATCAATTGCCGCTCCAACTATTGGCATGCGATCTTTCGAATGAAGCCGGTAACCTAAAGTGCCATTTAATTCGATTTGTTTAATTTCCGATTCGCTGAAGTGGGGAAGATCTAATTTTTTTAGAAAGGAACTGGCTCGATTAAGCATGTGGGTTTGACTATTTTGATTAAGTCGATCATCAGTAAAATTTTCAAAAGTGGTGCCAAGTTGAAAATAATTATTTTCTCTTGGTACCAGATAGATATTTTCCATTAAGGTTGTTTTAATCTTTTGAGTCAGTTTTTTTGAATGGAAATAACAAGTTTGTCCGCGAGAAATATTGGTTGAATCGATATTTAATTTTTTGAGCAGTGCGCTATTAGCGCCACCACAAAAGATGACGTGAGAATAGTTCTGTTGAGTATTTTCTGTGTGCAGAGTCCATTTTTTCTGCTTGTATTCCAAATCTAAAACTTGACTAGATGGACTGAAAGACAATTGATTGCTTGGTATTTTATCTAGTAGAAGTTGGCAAAAAGAATGGATGTCAATGGTTGCCGAATGAGGAAAAAATACACAACGTTGATTATTTGGGAATAATTGACTTTTTTGCAGCCAATCTGTAATTCTTAATTGTTTAGCAAGTTTAATAAGCTTGTCGGCTAATTTTTCTTCTTTTAAAAACCGTTCAACACCTTGGGAAAGAATAACTGATTTTTTTTGTTGAGAATTTAATTCAGATAAAAAATTCAATAAGGTCAAATAAGCCTGCCAATTGTATTGACTGCCAATATTCATATCACTGGTTAACTGAGGATGAAAAATTCCTGCCGCCGCGCCGGATGCGCCTTGGGCAATATTGGCTTTGCTTTCTAGAATTTCACAAGAAAAGCCTTTTAAACAGAGAGAGTAGGCCATGGTGCAGCCAGCAATGCCGCTGCCAATGATCGCTATTTTCCCTGTTGTCTGGTGATTAAAACTTTCGCTTTTTGATAGTTTAAACCAAGGGCTTTCAAACTTTAAATTAATAAATTTCGATGGCGGTTCGCTGGTAAAAGGCTTGGTTAAAATGGCTGTAAGCATTTCTCTTTTTTTTGCAAACCCTTTTCGCTTAGTTAACTCAAACCCCACTTCGACTAACGGCCGTTTAACTTCGCCAGCAACGCTATAAGTTGCCAGCCG